>DAIDTM010000519.1 GCA_027457205.1 Anaerolineae bacterium
GTCTGTAATGGCGCAGTTGATATTCGATTGAACCCGACCGTCAATCAAGTCCCAGCGGAAGGTACCTTTTTTCGGCTCGACTTCCTGCCAGGAAAGCCAGATCGTATTCGCCTTGACTCCCAGCTGCTGGGCGAACGAGCACGTGTCTCCGCCAAACTCATCGGCATTGATCTGAGCGCCAAAGACCAGACCTTGGTTCAGGTTGGTGATCGGTCCCGGCGGCGTGGGCTGACCCGCCGACGGCGCTGCCGTTGGCGTGGCAGTCTTGAGAGCGGAAGGCAGCGTCGGAGCGGCTTGTGTCGATGCCGGCGCGCCCGGCGTTTCCGTCGGTGACGGCGTCGGAACAATTTGAGATATGAGCTGGCAGGCAGTCAGCACAATTAGGATCAGCGGCGCTGCCAGTACGAGACCTAACGCGCGTTTGCGCCGATTGGTCCATCGCAACCCGGCTTGCCACTTTTCTATTCTACTCATGAACGCTCCGACTCACTCGTTGCATGGAAAGGAGCAGACAAACTAGGAGAAACGCTATCGCGCCTGCGCCCAGCGCGACGGGCGCGCTCCAACGCGACGCGGCAAATCCGATCATCAGCCCGCCTACCGCCGGCGTGCCGCCGCTCAACATCGTGACGAATGCCATGACGCGCCCACGGAACTCGTCTGGCAGCTGTTGCTGGACGAGCGTGAACGAGATCGCTTTGATCGCGACGACGCCAGCGCCCGTGGCGATGAGGGTGATAAATGCCACGGCAAAAGAACTCGACACGGCGAATAGAGCCACGACCACTGCCAGCCCAACGATGATCGCGAACAAGTACGCGCGCTGTTTGCCCGGGCGCAACGAGGCGACCCCCAACGCGCCCAGGACGGCGCCCAAGCCAGCCGCCATGTTCAGAAAACCCAAGCCGCCCGCACCCACCTGTAGAATATCGCGCGCGAAGACCGGCAGTACGGTTTGATACGGGATGATGAACAGACTGACGATCACCACCAAACTGATTGGATAGATCATACGCGTATCGGCGGCGAGATACTTGAAACCATTGACGAGACTGGTACGCGCCGATTCGTTGAGCTTGCTTTTCTTTTCCGCCACGCGCATCAAGAGCAAAACGGCGACCACCGCCAGAAAACTAAATCAATTGAGCGCGAAGCAAAACGCCTCACCGAACAAAGCCACCAGGATGCCGGCAATCGCGGGACCCACCATACGCGTGGCGTTCAACCCGGACGCGCTCAAACTAATGGCGCTGTCCAGATCATCCGTCGGAACCACATCGGCGATGATCGCCTGCCGCGCCGGCTGGTCGATTGCCGCGAACGCGCCCAGGAACAAATCCGCGATCACGATGTGCCAAACTTGGACATAGCCCGTCCACGTCAACACCGCCAGAACGAGCGGCGGAAAAAGTTGACCCACATTCGAGATGAGTAGGAGTTTCCGCCGCGACATCCGGTCTGCCAAGACCCCGCCCAAGAGCGATACGGGCACCAGCGGCGCCATACTGATAAAGGTGACGACGCCCAGGATGAAGGCGGAATTGGTCAGACGATAGACCAACCACGCTTCCGCAACTTTTTGCATCCAAGTGCCGGTCTGAGACAAGACCAAGCCGAACCAATACAAAGAGTAATTGCGCGACTGGAACGCGCGCAGCGCGAGAGGCAGACGCGCCGTCGTTGCGGGAGCTTGCAGCATCGTCTTGGTATTCACCCCGGCTGTCCAGAGCTGGCAGCGTACTGGCGCTCCGTCGTTTTATACTCAAACCAGACATCCGGATCGGGGTGCCAGTCGCGGCGCAGCATTTCACGCGCCAACCACCACCGGTCTCCAACTCGATGGCTCAGAATTTGCCGCCGCTTGTCGCGGAATAGATGAAACTTACCGAGCGCGGCGACGAACGCCAGAAAAGTTTGCGGGACTGCCGCGAGCAACGCCAACCACTTGAACCACGGCGAGAACACGTGCTGCTGCGCTTTCTGGAAATTCCCGATGACCAGAAATGGCAGCAAGGCAACGTATTCGTGCCAGTAACTCAACTTGTAAAAGGTCAGGAACGTATTCCGCGTCGACAAGATCGCTTTGCTCAGCGACCGCCGGTCGAACTTGACCTGCCAGGCGGAGTTATGGTACACCACCGCCTTGGGCACAAAGAGGACCTGATAGCCCAAGGCGTTGATCCGCAACGCGCAATCCAGGTCTTCGGCGTAGCAGTAGAAATCGGTATCCATAATATATCCCAGCTCATCCACGATGGTCCGATCGAACATCAGCGCGGCGCCATTGCCGCCCAGCGTGGGGATGGGCTGCATGTTCGGCGTTACCGGGACAACGCGATAATCATGAATGCCGAAACTGGTCACGTCGCATACGTATGCCTGCTCGACGAGTTTGTCTCGCTCCTGTGCAGCAAATTCGTGCCACCAGGGAAAGATGGCGTTGCTGTGCGCCATCTTCGCGCGTGGATTGTCCTCCATCGCCCGCAACATCTCTGCCAACCAGCGGCGATGAAACACCGTGTCCACGTTCACCGCGCACGCGTAGCGAGACCGGCTTTCCGCGACGACGCGATTCACCGCGCCGGTAAAACCGATGTTGGGCGGATCGACGCGCACGACCCGCACTTGCGGATAGTGCTCGCGGACGTAATCGCCGGAACCATCGGTCGAGGCGTTGTCGAGAACAAAGACTTCGTAGCGCCCCGGAAAATCTTGGTCGAGTAAAGATTTCAGGCAATCGTCCAAAAAACGACGCCCGTTGTAACACAAAACGCCAACGCTTGCGTCCAGTTCACTCGGCATTGCGCCTCCCGCAGCCACCGTTTCTGGCATCATGATTTTGCCTGATGTCCGTTGGAGCGCGCGAGGTATCCCATCGCTTCTAACTTGGCGACGATCTTTGCTACGCTCTGCTCCGGCGTTTCCTTATCGCTCTCGATCACGACTTCGGGATTCAGCGGCTCTTCGTACGGATCGTCGATGCCGGTAAAATTCTTGATTTCGCCCGCCAGCGCTTTTTTGTACAGCCCCTTCACATCGCGTTCCGCCAGCACCGCGATCGGGCACTTGGCATACACCTCGACGAATCGTCCGATGCGCGCGCGGTTCTCGTCGCGCACCGCGCGGTACGGCGAGATCGCCGCTGTTATCGCGACCACGTCGTTGCGCGTCAAGAGTTCGCACACGAATCCGATGCGGCGGATGTTGGTATCGCGGTCTTCCTTGCTGAATCCCAGCCCTTTCGACAAATTCTCGCGCACCACATCGCCATCGAGCATTTCGACCTTGTATCCCCGCGCGCGCAATTCTTTTTCGACGAGGCGCGACGCGGTCGTCTTGCCTGAACCGGAAAGCCCGGTGAACCAGAGAGTAAAACCTTGCGGCTCCAATGCGGCTCCTTCGCTTGCAATTTGTGTTTGATATTACGCTTGTCAGTGGCTGTGACCGTTCACGTTAATTACCTGTCCGATCATGTCGCCGGGGATTGCCAAGCCCATTTCACTCAGCACCGTCGGTCCCAAGTCCGTCAGGCGCAAGCCAGTCAGTTCGCGCCCGCCCAGGTTGCGCTTTGGATCGTAGTAGACAAAGATGCCGTGCTGCGCGTGGTTCGCGTCGTCCGGTCCCGTGTCGTTCTCGAACGTGTGCAGCGTGTTCAAGCCAATCGAGCCGACCGCGCGCCAGTACAAATCGCCAAAGATGACGATCAGATCGGGCGGCACGTTCTTCGCGTCGTTGTAGATGCGCTGCGGCTTGTACACGCGCGTGGGAATCGGACGCCCCTTGTCGTCGGGAATCTTCATCAGCTTTTCGGTCAACTCGTCGCGCACCGTCTCGAAATCGCTCGGCTCGATGACGCCGTTCGGCTCGCGTCCTTTCACGTTTAGGAAGACGCGCCCGTAATAGCCGCCGCTGCCCCACGCCCGCGTGCGCGCCCAATTCACTTTGACTTTTTCAAGCGGCACGACGCCTTGCGGCTTTTCCTCCAGCACCAGATACCCTTCGTTGATGAGCCACTCGTTCAGCGTGATGCCGCCGTCCATTCGCTTGGCGCCGTGATCGCTCATCATGATGACGCTGGTATCGTCGTCGATCAATTCCAGCACGCTGCCGATTTGCTTATCGAGCCAGACGTAATAATCGTGGATCGAATTGACGAGCGAGTTACCCGGCTCGTGCTTGGCGTGGTTCACGTCGTGGTATTTCCAAAAGCCGTGATGCAATCGATCCACGCCGATTTCGACCGCCATCATAAAATCCCACGGCTTGACTTTCATAAAGTGGCGAATGACCTTGAATCGTTCTTCGGTCATCTCATAGATCTTGCCGAGGAGCCACTGCTTGTCGTCGGTGCGAAAGTTCGGCACATCGACCATGTAGTTCGGCGCGACTTGGGCGATCTCCTCGCGCACGTTTTCGGGATACGTGTATTTCGATTGCGTGCTCGGCGTGAGGAAGCAGCCGACGCGAATGCCGACGACCGGCTTGGGCGGGTACGACGGCGGTACGCCGACCAGAATGGACTGCTTGCCAGCTTGTCCCAGATAGTCCCACACTTGCAGTTCCTCGACCGAGCGACCGTTCGCAATCGTCATATTCTCGTACGAGTGATCGGCGCGGTTGCGAAAGCCGTAGATGCCCAGCTGCCCTGGGTCTTTCGACGTCATCGAGCACGCCCACGCCGGAACGGTGATCGGCGGAATCACGCTTTCCAATTTGCCCCACGCGCCCTCGGTGCGGAGGCGTTTCATATTCGGCATTTCTGCGCCGAACTGGTCGAAGATCAGCGACGGCTCGCCGGAATCCAGCCCCAAGACCAGAATTCGTTTTTTCGATGGCGGCGTGCCGCGGTGTAAGATTGGTTGTGGCGCGGATGTTTTCTGCATTTCGTTTTCTGCCCTCTTCTGACTCATTCCGTCGATCAACACTTTGGCGACTTCGGGACGCGTGAATTCCGGCGGCAGCATCTCGCCGCGCTGCAGCATCTCGCGCACCTGCGTCCCGCTCAAGATCAAATGGTCTTCTTCGCCGTGCTGGCAGGTCTTGGACGAGACGATCTGACCGCACTTTTTGCAGTAAAACGTGTGCTCGAAGAACAGCGGCGTGATGCCGATTTCTTCCGGCTTGAACTCGTCGAAGATTTTTTGCGCGTCGTACGTGCCGTAGTATTTGCCAACGCCGGCGTGGTCGCGTCCGATGATGATGTGCGTGCAGCCGTAATTCTTGCGACAAATCGAATGGAAGATCGCTTCGCGCGGTCCGGCGTACCGCATCGCCGCCGGAAACACGCCCAGAATCACGCGGTCGGGCGGATAGTAATCGCGGAGCAATTCTTGGTACGCTTGCATTCGCACATCGGCGGGAATGTCGTCCGCTTTCGTCTCGCCGACCAGCGGATGGAGCAACAGCCCATCGCAAATCTCGAGCGCGGTCTTTTGAATGTATTCATGCGCGCGGTGAAGGGGGTTGCGCGGCTGGAACGCGACGATGCGCTTCCAGCCGCGCGAGGAAAACATTTTGCGAGTTTCGAGCGGGGTATGGCGGAACTCGGGAAACTCGCGGTGGCTCGGAAGATCGACCACCCAAACGTCGCCAGCGAGGTAGACGTCGCCTTGCTGGTACAGCCGCGCGACGCCGGGGTGCTTGTCTTCCGTCGTGCGATACACGTTCTGCGCCTCGCGCGCCTTGTCGTACTCGAATTTTTCTGCCAGCGTCATCACGGCGAGCAGATGTCCGTCGGGTTCGGTCAGCGCGAGTTCTTCGCCGACGCGCAGCGCATCGGCGACCGCGCGCGTGACCGGGAGCGTGATCGGAATGCTCCACGGCAAACCGTTGGCAAGCCGCATCGATTCGACGACGGAATCGTAATCGCGTTTGCCCATAAAGCCGGTGAGCGGGGAAAACGTGCCCACGGCAAGCAATTCAAGATCGGAGATGTTCACAGCGTTCAGTGTGATGTTGGGCGCGCCTGCCGCGCGCTCGATCGCGGCAGCGCGTTCCGCGCCATATAGCTGTCGATCAACCAACGTACCGCCGTGCGGGGCAATCTCGCCGACGTATGTCGTCTCACTTGGACCTAGCATGATCTGACCACCTTATGGGGTATGATTTTGTAGCGCGACGCTCAATCGATCTGCCGAACAGATCCGTTTGACGGCTCACAAGACTAAAAACGTCAAGCCAAGGAAAAATAAAAAACCAGCCGCGATATAACAACGGCCGGTTACGCAAGTTGCTCCCTCTAGTCTCAGCGTCCAGCGTTGGAAAATACCCAACCGACTAGAGATCATCGCATCCGTCATCAGATAGCCCCTGGCGAGCACGGGGTGACTCATCGTCACCGCAGTTTTTCCCTAGGGGCTGACACACCGTCATCAGTGTGCCGAAAAATATTTGTTGCTCTGGCAACCAGAATGGAAAAGAGCAGGAATCAGGCCTTTTTCAGCGTGAAATGGGGCTTGGGAATTAAGTTTTCCTTAACGTCGATTTAACGTCGTCTTAAACACAAATTTGTAGGATGCCGTATAATAACGACGAGGTCAAGAGGGACATACCCGCTCGCGCGCAACTGCGCGCCAGGTTGTCGGTAGCCGCCCGTCATCTCTTCCGCGCAAACGTTTCCAGCGACTGCAGCGGATGGGAAATGACGCCTTTTGACCTTTTGCTTTTCCACTCACACCGAACGAGCAGAGACCAAACTAATTTCCTCGACTAGTACACAGAGAAGAGAGCCGGTCTCTCGCCAAAAATACGCCAGGCGTGAGAAAATAATAAAAATTTCATCAGAGAATGTTTTGGCAATCCTCACCGATTAAAATATGTTGACGCGTTGTTCGCTAACTGTTGCTTCCTTATATCACACAGCCACGCGCGTGTCAACGGGGCATCGTGACTTGATTCACCAGTGCTCGCGACGGAATCCTAAAATGAGATCGCTGGTTGCTTGATGGGCAGCCAGCGATCTTTCGATTCTAAAATCCATTCGAACATCAAGCCGACGCTTACCGCGCGCGTCAATCGCGCGGCGCGCGTTGCGGACCCGTCCAGCGCGTGAACAGCTCATCGTCTTCAATCCCCAACAGGTCGAGCACACGTCCGACCGTTTGATTCACAATATCGTCAATCGTCGCGGGCTTGTGATAGAACGCCGGCATCGGCGGCGCTAGGATCGCGCCCATCTCGACAACTTGAGCCATCTGCCGCAAATGCCCCAGATGCAGCGGCGTCTCGCGCGCGACCAGCACCAAACGCCGCCGCTCTTTCAGCGTCACATCGGCGGCGCGCACGAGCAGATTGTCGTCGTACGAATTCGCGATCGCGGACAGCGTTTTCATCGAACACGGGATGACCACCATCCCGTCTGTCTTGAACGATCCGCTCGCCAGCGACGCGGCAATGTCGTTGATGCGATACACCTTGCTCGCCAATCCTTCGACCTGCTCGACCGTATATTCCGTCTCCAGCACAATCGTCTGCTTGGCGGGATTCGACAGGACGAGATGCGTTTCGATGTCCGCGCGTTTCCCTAGCACCTGCAACAATCGGATGCCATAGATCGCGCCGGTCGAGCCAGAGATGCCTCCGACGATTCTCATTCTTCTCCTTCTACCCGTTGAATCCAAACGCTGTCGCCATCGTGCAAATGGAGCGACTCGCGCAGCGACGCCGCCGCGATCAATTCGATCACATCCTCTCGATACCCCTGCACTTGCGGAACGATCCAGACCGCGTCGACCTTCGCATCGATTCTCACGCGATGGCATTTTGCCGCGCAGTATCCCGGCGACGGCTCAATCGAAATACCCGGCTGCATGTGCCAACGCGCCAGCGCCGCGCGGTCGTCGATTTGCAGATTGAGCGTGCCGGGGTACGGATCGAACCCTAGTTTATCACGAAACTGCCGCCGCACCCAATCGAGCTGCATGAACTCGCGCGCCTGTCCCTGTCCCGCGCGCACGATCCCAAGAATCGCCGTCATTTCACGCCGCCGATTTTGACGGCGTCTGCGCCTTGACGCGTCCGACCCAAAACGCCGCCGCGAAATAGAACGCCAGAAGCGCGACAGGAATAATGCTGAACATCGTCGGAATGCTCGTCGCCCCGGCGATCACTCCGCCAATCATCGGTCCGGCGAACGCGCCCACGTCCAGCCCCGCGTTGTACAGCCCGGACGCCAAGCCAACGCCGCTCGTATCGGCGGCTTTTTCCTCCGCAATCATCGTCGCGCTCGTCACGCGCGTCAAGCCGCGGCTGACGCCAATCACAAGGAAGATGAGCAAGAGCGCCCACGGCGTGTGAAAGATCGGCACGAGAAACACAACGACCGCCCACGCGATGATCAGAACGTTGTTGAGCGTTTCAAAAGGGATGTAACGAAAGATGGTACCGGACATTGGACGCAAGCCGGTTGCTACCATGGAGCGGATGCTTTTTAACAGTCCGACGAAGGTCAGTCCCAAGCCGATGCTGATTCCAAACAGCGGAAAGAACGCAAAGAAGCCATCGTCGAGAAAGTTGATGTAAAACGCGATGAGCGTCGCCAGCGCGAGGTTCGGTGTGACGGCGCGGCGCATTTGCGCTAGACGCGTTCGCCAATCGGGCTTGGCGCGCACCGGGCTTGCGCTCCGCGCCGGCGCGGGCAGCGTCATCGTCAATAAAACCGAAATGATCGGCGTTACGCCGAGCGCGAGAAACGCGACGACGTAGCCCCAGTGATCGACCATCACGCCGCTGAGGAAATTGCCGATGCTGTAGCCGGCGCTGAGCGCGGCAGTGTACCAGCCCATCGCCGCGCCGCGCGTCTAATGCGCGCGGCTCAACTCGATTGCCCACGCCAACGTCACCGTACCGACGCCGCCAAACGCAAAGCCATGCACCATCGTCAAGAGATAGACGTACGCTCGCCCGCCGGGATAGGCAAAACCGACGGTGCTGAGCGCGTAGACGGCGAGCGACGCGACGTACAGCGGCTTGGCGCGCGCCACGCCGTACAGCGCGCCCACCGGCAGCCGCGAGATGAGTTGCAGCACGCCGAACAGCGCGACGAGTACGCCGATCTCTACGATAGGGTAATTCGATTTTTGCAAGAAGGGAGGATAGATGATGTTCATTCCTCCCTCCGCCGTCGTGACGAGCAGTACGCTGAGATAGATTTTCCACAGGGGGGACAAGGGAATCTTCCGTCAACGTTTTAGACCTGACAGGCTTGCCCTGAGCGGAGCGAAAAGGTCTCGCCTGTCAGGTCTCCCTGTCACTTGCAGTTCGCTTTGACAAACCCACTGTCGTCGAGCGCTTTGATGAACGAGTTGTCGGTCATCTGGTCCGCCGTGATACCCTTCGCCACCGCCGTCTTCGATTCACCGATGACGGTCTTCATGCCATCGAGCGTGCCATACGGCGCGCATTGGAGCAGCGTCTGGCTCATCCGTGTGTAACCACTCGTGAGGTAAGCTTGGTCGGTACTCTTTAGGTATTTGCCGAGCGTTGCCAGGACCGCCGCTTTGTTGGCAGGGTCTCTGACGTAGCCAATCGCTTGGATGACGGCTTTGAAAAACCGCGTGGCGGCATCCTGGTTATTGGCGAGGTATTTTTTGCTTGCCACAATGCCGGTGTGCTGGTACGGAATATCATTTCTCTTCCACATCTGCGCCAGCACAACCAACCCGTCGCTCACGCCTTTGGTCTCCGCCAGATCCGGGTTGATGACGGTCGCGTCGATCTGCTTTGCCACCATAGCTTGTTCGCGCTCTGGTTCTGTTCCGATCGTGATCGGCGTTACATCGCCGGCATCCACATTGAGATTGAAGACCGTTTTCAAGGCGATGCGAAGCGCCGTCGCCGATGAACCCGAAGGTCCGCTCCACGCGACTTTCTTCCCTTTCATATCTGCGGCGGTCTTGATGCCCGGCACCGCTACCAAGTCATAGTTGATCACGTTGACCAATCCGGTCACCAAGACCAGGTCAGCGCCGCCGGCATCCGCGTTCACGGCGGCGGATGGCGCCGTCACGGCGAATTGCACATCGCCGGCAACCGCGGATTGCGCGGTCTGCGTGCCTCCGTTGATAAAAACAAGATTGACGTCCAGACCATTCTTTGCGAAAAAGCCGGCATCCTGCGCCACCCATATCGGCAGGGGGTCTGGATTGAGCGTCGAGTACGCGACGGTGATTTTCGTCATTGCTCCCGCGGTTGGCGCGGCGGCAGCCGTTGTCGCCGTGGGTTGCGCCGGCGCGGACGTGGGTGCTGTCGTGGGCGCAGCGGCTGGCGCGCACGCCGCGAGCGACGCGACCACGACCACCGCGACCAGGATGAACCACTTGCGAGTCATGCTACTCCTCCTCTTCCTAATGTTGATCGGTTGCGCGAAATTCAGTCACGATTTCTTCTGTGCGCTTACCTCCTTGCCCGCTTGACGCGCGCGGCAGTTCACATCCGTTGTGGACGCCACGCGTCAAAGCGGCGCTCGATGTAGCCGATGACGCCTGTCAAAAATACCCCAGCAATCGTGATCAGAAGAATACCGACGAAGAGCCGCGCGGTCTGGAAGGTCGCGCCGGCAATCGCCATCTCGTAGCCGATGCCCGCCGTCGCCGCGACCAGTTCGCCGATGACGATGCCGATGAGCGCGTGTCCCAAGCCGACGCGCAAACCCGCCAGCACGAACGGCACCGAACTCGGTAGCGTGATCGTGCGAAAAATCTGCCAATCGTTCGCGCCGAACGAGCGCGCCGCGCGCAACAACAGATCGTCCACCGTGCGTACACCGGCGTAGGCGTTGAGCACCAGCGGAAAGAACGCGCCGAGAAACACGATCGCCACTTTGGACCACAAGCCAATACCGAACCAGATGATGAGCAGCGGCACCAGCGCGACGCGCGGCGTCGCGTTCAGCCCGAACACGAACGGCTCGAAGATATAGTTGAAGGTGCGGTACCAGCCCAAGAGAATGCCAAACGGAATGCCGACGATGATGGCGAGCGCAAAGCCGACGACGAACTCAGTGCCGCTGACGTACAGATCGTTCCAGATGCTTCCTTCTTGAACCCATTGAGCGGCGGACTGCACAATCGCCGACGGCGAGCTGATGAAGAGCGGATTGATCAAGCCGCTCGTGCCGATGTACTCCCAGATCAGAAAAAAGACGAGCACCGACGTGAGGTTGATCAGAATGTGCTTGCGCGTCGAGATAAAACGCGTGAAAAACGACTCTTGTTTTTCGACGCGCGGCAAGGTATCCTGTGCGATCGGCGCTGCGCTGAGATGAGGCGACATCCCTTCTCCCTCCAATGGCTAAGTTTCTTGCGCGCGCATTCCCATCTTTGCGACTTCTTCTTGCAGCATTTCCCAAATGTCTTCCTCGTACTTGAGGAACTCGACCTGACGCTTTAGTTTCAGCGGGCGCGGACGCGGCAGGTCAATCGTCACGATCTTCTTGATGTGTCCGGGACGCGCGCTGAACACGACGACGCGATCGGACAGATAGATCGCTTCGGTGATATTGTGCGTGACAAAGATCGCGGTCTTGTGCGTCGTCGCCCAGATGCGCAGCAGTTCCGCCTGCATAAACTCGCGCGTCTGCTCGTCGAGATTGGCGAATGGCTCGTCGAGCAGCAGGATTTCCGGATCGGTCGCGAGTGCACGCGCCAGATTGGCGCGCTGCTGCATCCCGCCGGACAGTTCGTTAGGAAAACGATGCTCAAAGCCCTCGAGTCCGACGAGTTTGATCAAGTTGGTCACGCGCTGTTTCCCGGCTTGCCCGCCCGCGCCCTGTATCTCCAGACCGTACATCACATTGCACATCACCGTGCGCCACGGCAGCAGCGCGGGCGATTGAAACACCATCGCGCGGTCTTTGCCCGGTTTTGTGATCGCGCGGTCGTCGATCCGAATTTCGCCGCGCGTGACCGGCACCAAGCCGTCGATCGCGTGCAGGAACGTCGTCTTGCCGCAGCCGGAGGGACCGAGGAACGAGACGAACTCGCCTTCGTTCACCGTCAGGCACACGTCCTCCAGCGCGCGAAACCGTTCGCCCGTCCGCGCGATCAGGTACTCGACACACACATTGGTCGCTTCCAACTTGCCATTCATCTAAAGGTGACCTCGGTCATTTCAAAAGATGTCCCCATTTTTCGCGCGTCGCGCGCTTGACCTCGACGCTCGGTCCGATCGCCGGCGGAAATTCGTCTTTCCATTCCCAGGGTCGGCACGCATCGATCAACAAGCGCGAGTTCAATCCTTTCTGTCCGGGACGAATGATCGGATCGAGCGGACCGCTCCACGCGCGATGAATAATGTCCATCTGCGTCGCTGGATCACTGCGCGTCAGAATCGCCCACGTCACATCGCTCAAATCCGTCACGTCGATGTCTTCGTCCACGACGACGGTAACACGACCCAAGTAACCGGTGGCGCGCGCGCCGGTAGCGATCAGCAATGCCTGCTTCGCGTGACCGGGATAACGCTGCTTGATGCTGACCGCCGTCAGCAGGCGGCAGCCGCCCACTTCGTGACACCACACGCCGGTCACGTCCGGCACGCCGGCTTGTTCGAGCGTCCGCTTCAAGAGCGCGGAGCGCAGGTACGCGCGAAAACGGTGTGGTTCGTACGGCGGCTTGTTCGGCGGCACGCCGAGCAGGATCGGATCGTTGCGGTGGTAGATCGCTTTCACCTCGACGAACGGTTCGGGGCGCTGCGACGATGCGTAATAACCGGTCCATTCGCCGAAAGGTCCTTCCGGTAATCGCTCGGTTGGATGAATGAATCCGGCGAGCACGATCTCCGCGTCGGCGGGAATTGGCAGCCCAGTGTATTTCTCGCGGATAACCTCGTACGGTCGTCCGCGCATTGCGCCCGCCCACTCGTACTCGCTCAAATCGTTTTCGATCTCGACCGACGCGGCGATGAACAGCAGCAAGTCGCCGCCGGCGACGAGCGCGACCGGGCAGGGTTCGCCGCGCGCGAAATACTTGTCGCGGTGGATGCGCCCGTGCTTGCCGGGCGAAATGTATGAGCCGATACGTTTCGCGTCGTGAATCATCGAGCGATAAACACCGAGGTTGACCCAGCCGGTGTCTGGGTCGCGCGTAATGTTCGGCGAGCCGGTGCCGATGTAGCGACCGCCGTCCTGCTCGTGCCACTTGGGCGTCGGGAATTTGAGCACGTTCACAGCGTCGCCTTCGTGGACGTTTTCGAGAATCGGTCCGCGCTCCACGTACTGCACCGGCAGCGGTTTGAGATCGGCGATGCGCTTTTCCCACGCATTCATCAGCTCCATCTTGCCGATGTCGAGCGGCAAGCCGAGCGTGAGCGCGAGCCGCCGGCGATTGCCGTTCGCGTTCAACAGAATGCGATAGCCCTTGGGATAGCCGGCAAACTCGTCGAGCAGCACCGCCGGCGATTCGTCGGTGTGATGCAGCATCTCGGCGATCTGCCCCACGTCGGGATCGAGCGGCGCGCCGCGTACCTGTTTCAGCTCGCCGATTTCTTCAACGCGCGCGAGCCATTCGCGCAAATCGGTGTACGTCAGAGTCATCGTGATTTTCCTTTATCGATCAAGAGTTCGGATTCAGCCCACGCGGAGATGAGCCATCACCAATGTCGTTCTTGCATCGGTAGTCATGCTCGCCTCCACCTCCGCGCTCATTTGAATGTGACGAGATCGGTTTTACTCAGCGTCACCGCGACTTTGCCGGGCTGCGGCGGCGCGTTCGTCGCGTTTGCAAATCCCGGCTCGTTCAGCAATTGGTACTGCGTGAGAAACTGCGCGAACGCATCATCGGTGGACATGCCATCTTCCGCGACGACTGCCGTGTAGCCGCGCAGGTTCGCGCCGAACGTCGTGTAGAGCACTGCGCCGTTCGACGCACAGCCGACGACGACCACCGTCTTGATGCCTTTCGCTTTGAGCAAGTCGTCGAGATTCGTGCCGAAGAATTTGTCCGCGCGCCCGGTCACTTTCGGATCGCCCGGCTGCGGCGCAACCTCCGAAAGAATCGTCGAGCCAGCCGTCGGCGTGTCCGAATAGACCACCATCACGTTCGCGTCGCGCGCTTTTTTCAGCAGCGCTGCGATCGCCGGCAGCGACGCGACGCACGATTTACGCGGCGTGCAGATGACCGACGTGATATCGAGAACGAGAAACGCGGTGGTCTTGGCGTCGAGCGTGACCGCGATCGGCGCGGGAATCGTCGGAACGGTGACGCTCGATGCGGATGACGGCGCGGGTGTGGCGGGAACAATCACCGTTTGCGGCACGACGACGGTCTGCACCACCTGCGCAGGCGTTGCTGCGGGCGCGCAGCTGCTTAGAACGATCACAGCGACCAAGGCGATGACGATCAAAATCAATCGTTGGCTCATGCGCCTGCTCCCTTTCTATTTTCCCCCACCCGTGGTCAGACGATCACGGGTGAACTGTCTCGCTGAACCAGTCACCGGGCAATTCATGCCCCAAACCGAGGCGTTTTGCCTTTTCCAAAAGCACCGTTCCCAAAGCCGCAAACTGCAATCCCAACCCCACGTTGTTGACAAAGCACGTGATTTCCTTGTCGTCGCGGCGACCCGGCGCGCGTCCCGAAATCAGGTCGGTCAGTTGGACGAGCGAGGTCGAACGATCGCTCTTCGTCCACCATCCCTGCAAATGTTCATCGGGCACGTTTGGCGTGCCGGGCAGAACGTGTTGCTCTTCCTTGATCTGCATCTTGTTGTGCACCGCGATCCGCTCGCAGCGATCCAGAACCGCGTCGTTCACTTCTTGCGTCTTGATGCAGCCCAAGTGCATCCCTTCGCGCAGCCATTCCGGACGCACGACCGGCACCATCGACGAAGTGGCGCACTGGAGAATGTCCACATCGCGCACGCATTCTTCGATGTTGTCGACCGCGCGGATATTCGCGCCGGTGCGTTCGCGCATCTCCTGCGCGAACGCTGCGCGGCTGGCTGGGCGCAGACTGTACACCTTGATCTCTTCGATTTGTCGCACGGCGAGGAGTGCGAGCACCTGGCTGCCGGCTTGCCAGCCGCTGCCGATCAGCCCGACGCGCCGCGCGTCCTGCCGCGCCATGTACTGCGTTCCCAGTCCGTTCGCCGCACCCACGCGCATCCGCTGAATCACGCCGTCGGGAAAGATGCCGAGCAATTCGCCGGTCTCCGTGCTGAATAGCTCGACCAAGCCGACCCAGCGTCCGCCGGCGAGCGGCACTTTGACGCGCCGCGGTTTGCCATCGACCAGTGGATGGGTGATGACGTCTGAGTTGATGCGGAGCGCCATCACGCGGCGGCGCAGCCAGATGCCTCCCATTTGCTTGAACGCGTAATAGCCGCCGTCGTAGCCGCACGGCACCAGGTTGTCGACGCGCGGCATCGTCAGCGTCTGACCATCGGCGAGGTCGCGGTACATTTCCTCCAGCGCGGCAAGGCACTCGGGCATCGTGAGCAATTGGTCGATCTCTTCATTTGATAGGATCAACACGGCATTGACTCTTTCGCGGATAGCTACTTTGCCAGGCTCTTTGGGAATCGCTATGATGTAGGGGACAGGTCTTGTGCCCGCCCTCAGGGCAACCACGAGGGTTGCCCCTACGTGGGATGGGGTCACGGCAATTCCCAATGAACCCTTTGCCACAGAAGCACACAGAATTTTTTATCCTTCTGTGTGATTCCGTGTAATTCTGTGGCTAATCTGACATTGCCAAATTACTTGTTGCCCCGGTACTCTGGCGCGTTCTCAACTTGTTCGATCCAATCGTATCCCATCGCCTTGAGGATCCGATTCGTCGCGGTGACAAAGCGCGCCTGTTTATTCGGGTCGGCGTTAAAATGTTGGTGCATCGTGAACGGCGGGATGTAAACGAAATCGCCTTCTTCCCAATCGAAACGCTTGGGCGTCGGCTCCCAGTCCCAATCGTACTGATCGGTGCAATCGAACTTGACGTCCCAGTGCAGGTCGTAGCCCTTGCCCTCCAGCACAAAGAACACTTCCTCGGCGATGTGACGATGCTTGCCGGAGCGACTGCCGGGCGACAAGAATTGCTGGTAAATATCCAGCGCACACTCACGCGTGTCCATCTTCGCGTTGATCACATGCTTGAGGCGACCCTGCGGTGAGTCTTCCCACGGCATCTCTTCCGCTTTGATCACGCCTTTGCGTTTTTTGTATTCTTTCCGAAACTCGGCGGACTCGCGCAGCGCGGCTTGATAAAAGCCGGCTTGCGCGTTGCCGCTTCCAGACCGTTTGGCTTCTCCGTAACTCATCGTCTGATTACTCCTCGGGTTTGAAATTCTCCCAGCCGGGCAGCGGTTCGGAGGGCGGGTACGCGACGTTCTTTTGAAAGATCAGGTGGAAGAAGAGAAAGAGCGGCTTGGCTTTCATCACCAGCACGCGCGCCTCGTGCTTCGGATCGGCGTTAAAGTGCTGGTGCACGCAGGCATTCTCTACGATGCACGCGTCGCCGGCTTCCCAATCGTAGCGGACGCCGTCGTGAACGTCGTAGCCCTTGCCATTCAGGATGAAAAAGACCGCGCTGTTCATGTGACCATGTTTCTGTCCGTAATAGCCCGGCGCGATCACGTCGATGTGCGTCTCGATGGACTGCGCCACTGCGGCGTTTTGCGGATTGATGATGGCTTTGCTGAATCGCGCCGGTCCTTCGCGGAACGGAATCGCCTTGCTCTTGTAGACGCGCGGCTGTTCCAACAATTGGCGATACACCTCGCTGTACTTGCCCGCCAGTTCGCGGACAAAGACACGGCGTTTCTGCCAACGTTCAAACTTGGCATCTCCCGGTTCTTCTGACATCGTGACTCCTTCAGTCTTTTTTGCCATGGAATCACGCAGAATCACACAGAATATTTTTCTTCTGTGTGTTTCTGTGTGGTTCGGTGGCTAATCCAACTACGTTCCATTCGTCAACCAGCCCCACTTATCACGCGCCTTCTTCGCCACTTCGGGGCTGGGCGCGCTCACGGCAGGAAATTGCTCGCGCCATTCCCACGGACGCGTCGCGTCGATCAGCGCGCGCGAGTTGTAACCCTTTTCGCCGGGCTTGATCGCGGAATCGAGCGGACCGCTCCACGCGCGCTTGATGAAATCGATCGAGCGCTCCGGGTCGGAGCGTGTGCACATCGCCCAGACGACTTGCTCCAGATCGGTCACGTCGATGTCGTCGTCCACGACCACGACGTAGCGACCGAGGTACGCGCCGGCGTGGCACATCGCCGCGACATGCATCGCCTGCCGCGAATGTCCAAAGTAGCGCTGCTTGATCGAGACCGCGACGAACAGGCGGCTGCCGCCGGCTTCGTGGCACCACACGCCGGTCACATCCGGCACGCCCGCTTTTTCGATGTCTTCCCACACGAGCGCGGAGCGCATAAACGCGCGATAGTACGACTGCTCGTCCGGCGGTCGGTTCGGCGGCGAGCCAACGATGATCGGATTGTTGCGATGGTAGATCGCCTTGACCTGCATCACCGGCTCTTCGCGGCTCGCGCTCGCGTAATAGCCGGTCCACTCGCCGAATGGACCCTCGATCAATTTTTCGTTCGGGTACGCGTAACCTTCCAGGACGATCTCCGCGTCGGCGGGAATCGGCAAGCCGGTCACACGCCCTTCGACCACGCGCATCGGTTCGCCGCGAATGCCGCCCGCCCAGGCGTACTCGCTCACGTTCTGCGGCACTTCGGTGCAAGCCGACAGAAAGAGCAGCGGATTGAGACCGATCGCAATCGCCAGCGGGCACGGCTCGCCTTTGGCGAAATATTTTTCGCGGTGAATGCGTCCGTGTTTGCCCGGCGAAATGTAAAAGCCGACGCGATTCTTGTCGTGTACCATCACGCGGTACGTGCCGAGGTTCACCCAGCCGCTCTCCGGATCGCGCGTAATGTCCGCGCTCGCCGTGCCGAGGTAGCGTCCGCCATCCTGCTCGTGCCAGACCGGCGTCGGGAATTTTGTCACGTCCACGTCGTCGCCCATCAAGACATTCTCCAGCACCGCGCCTTCTTCCACCGGCACCGGCTCCATCGGCTTGGCGTCGCGGATGCGCTCACGCCAGAGTTTGAGCGCCGTCCACACGTCCGCGTCGGTGGGCAAGCCGAGCGTCAAGGCGATGCGGCGCTGCGAATAAAACGAATTGACTAGCACACGCTGCCCCGCCGGATGCCCAGGGATTTCGTCCGCCAACACCGCCGGCGAGCCGCGCGTGTGCCCGACGATTTCGGTGATCATGCCGATGTCTTCCTGCCACGTCGCGTTCTTGACGCGCTTGAGTTCGCCCATTTGATCGACCTGCTCGATCCAGTCGCGCAAGTCGTTGTATCGAAAGTTTGGCTTGTCTGTCACTAATGCCTCCTAAGTGCAGGGCAAATTTATAAATTTGCCCCACCGCTATTTGTATAGTCCCGCGATGAATCCGCTCTTGTCGAGTTCCTGCACCCAGCTCGCGTCGAAGAATTGCGCTGGGTCTGCGCCTTGCGCTTTTGGATTGTCGAGCGCAACCAAGCCTAGCCCGGTTTGAATCGCGTCGGTCGTTGGGTACGGCGCTTGCGGCAAGACGCGGTTGAATTCGTTGTACGTTCCGTCCAGCTCCGCGCTATCCGTTGTCTTGGTGTACTTGCCGATGATCTGCTCGGTTGCCGCTTTGTCTTTCTTGATAAAGGCGACTGCTTCCACGTATGCCTTCATGAATTTGCGGACTGTGTCCGGATTCGCCGCCACCCACGATTTGCGCGCGATCACCGGCGATTGATAGTACGGCAGAGCCATATCGGCAAAGTTCACAAGTTCCTTGAACCCTGCCTTTTGCGCCTTGAACGAGGTCGGCGGCGATACCACGCCGGCATCGACGCCGCCCGCCTCTAGCGCGGCGAGGATGCTCGGCACGCCGCCGATGCTCACCAGCGCGACATCCTGATCGGGCTTGAGTCCGTTCTTGGTCAGGAACCACCGCGCGGCGAAATCGGTCGACGAGCCGTGAGCCGTCACGCCGATCTTTTTGCCCTTCAAGTCCGCGATGGTCGAAATATCCGGCTTGGCGTAGAGCGAAAAGATCAGCCGGTTCGCGCCGGACGCGAGAATGACAACATCGCCGCCGGAGAGATCGGAGTTGAGCACCACTTCCTCCGCCGCGTGCGCGATCTGCACCTCGCCGGAGAGCATCGCCGCGGTGAGCACTGGACTCGTCGCGATGTACTGCATCGACGCGTCGATGCCATTCTGCTTGAAAAACCCTTCGTCGTAAGCGACCCACATCGGCAGCACCGCGACGCTGATCGCGGTGTACGCCATGTTCACCTTGACGAGCGCGCCGGAGGTCGCGGCAAGCGGCGCGGTCGTTGGTGGAGCCGCTGACGTCGGTGCTGGCGTTACCGCCGGCGCGGCGCAGCCGATCAGCGCGAAGAGTACGACCGAACATATCGTCGCGAGTAATGCGAACCTCATGTTATTCCTCCAGAGATGAGAACGTAGGAAACGCTCGCCGCAGCGTTCCCGTTGGAACGGCGTCCGTCAATCGAACGGAACGGCGTCCGTTCGCTACTTGTATAACCCGGCGATGAACCCGCTTTTGTCCAGTTCCGTCACCCAGCTCGCATCGAAAAATTGATTTGGATCGGCGGTCTTGGCTTTGGGATTCGTGGCAGCCGCTTGGTCCAAGCCGGTCTGGATCGCATCGACCGTAGGAATCGGCGCTTGCGGCAGCACTTTGACGAACGAGTTGTAGGTTCCATCCAAAACCGTCGCGTCCGTCGTCTTGCTGTACTTGCCGAGTACCTGTTCAGCCGTCGCCTTGTCCTTCTTGATGATCGCGATCGCTTCCACGTATGCCTTGATAAACTGGCGCACCGTGCTGGCATTGTCCTTGATCCACGAACGCCGCGCGACGACGGCGGATTGGTAGAATGCCAGATTCAGCGTTGAGAAATCGACCACTTCTTTCAAGCCCGCCTGCTGCGCCTTGAATGTGGTTGGCGGCGAAATCACGCCGGCATCCACCGCGCCACTCGTCATCGCGGTGAGAATCTCCGGCACGCCGCCGATGTTGACCAGCGTCACGTCCTGGTCCGGCGTGAGTCCGTACTGATTGAGCAGCCAGCGCGCGGCAAAATCCGTCGCCGAGCCGCGCTGCGTCACGCCGATCTTTTTGCCTTTCAACTGTTCCACGCTCGTAATGTCCGGCTTGGCGTACAGCGAAAAGAGCAGATGCTCCGAACTCGGCGCGAGAATCACGAGGTCGCCGCCCTGCAAGCCGGAATTGATCACGCCGTCTTCCGCCAATTGCGCCATCTGCAGCTCGCCGCTGAGCAACGCCGCGGTGAGCGCCGGATTCGACGAGACGTAGGTCAGCGTCACGTCCAAGCCATTCTGCTTGAATAGTCCCTGCTCGTACGCCACCCACATCGGCAGTTGCGGCGCGGCAATCGCAGAGTAGGCGACGTTCAGCTTGACCAGCGGCGCGGGCGATGGAGCAGCCGTCGCTCGCGCCAACCGCTGCGCCGC
>DAIDTM010000520.1 GCA_027457205.1 Anaerolineae bacterium
CGCGCTTGTCTGCGTTCGGCGGAATGATTTCGACATCGAGTTCCGCGAGCATTTCCGCGATGCCGAGGTCGCGCAGATCGCGTGACTGCCACAGCGTCGCTTTCTTCACGCGCTCGGCTTTGACGAGGTCGCGCAGCGCGCCGCGCAACTCTTCGTGCGTGGCGACGCGGCGCGCGATGCCGCCCAGCTTGGCGATCTCGGCGAGCAGCAAATCAATCTCCACGTTCGCATTGCCGGCAACGCGCGGCGCGACACGCACGGACGGCGGCAGCGGCGATACCGGCGCGCGGCTTGTGCCGCTTAGCGCGGCGCGGATGTGAGTTAGAATTGCGTCACGCGAGGAGTTCATAGCAAAACCTGTTACATCCGCGAATCACGCGAATATACGGAAATGACGGCACAACAGTCTTTGAAATCCGGCCTGCCAGAGAAATTCGCGCGTGCCCCGATGAAGGAGCGCTTGCTCTGCTCCGTCATCGGGGCTGATTCAGCAAAACTCTTAGCAAGGCATAATATGCTGGTTTGGGGTTGAAGTTATCATCAAAAAGTGTTGGCTCTGCCGATTGGGGCTCGTTCTGATATTTTATTAGCCACGAATATTTATCCCCCATATCGTAGAATCCAAAACTTTTGCAAACGCCAGATTTTAGCGCCGCGCGTAAAACAGTAGCGTATATCTCGGCCTGTTTTGCGAGTCTCTCCTGTTCAGTACCGCCAATTTTTGACAGATCCACATCCATCTCCGTCACATACACAGGAACACCATAACTTTGCATTGTCTTTATGAGGTCGTCTTCGCTTGGGGGTGTTGCTGCGTCCAGATGCATTTCCATTCCAACGCCGTCAATCAATCCTTTGGCCTTCAGACTGTTCACGTTAGCCTGTGTGACTCCGGTGTATAGACTATTCTTCGTGTCACGCTTATTGAGCGAGTTGTTGCTTGTGTCGTTGTAAATCAGTATACCGCTCGGGTCTATCTCCCTGGCGGTTTGGAATGCTATCTCGATGTAATCGGGACCGATTATGTTGTGGAGGGGATCGGTTCTGGTGTAATCAAATCCATATTCGGATTTAGTCGCTTTGAAATAAGGCTCATTAACCACGATCCATTCGTGCGCAGCTGTTTCGTTGAAGAGAGCCATTACCGTTTTAATGTGGTCTTGAAGTGCCTTGATTGCTTGGTCGCGGGTATACGTGCCGGGGAGAAGCCAAGTTGGTTCGTGCTCAGCCCACACCAGAGGATGAACTCTCTTGAATATCGTTGTTTTCGTAAACCCCTTGAACACCTCAAGTTGTCGCTTGACATCGGCAAGCATGAATTGATTGAACTTCCCTGGTTCTGGTTCAAACCACTTCCAAGCGATACCACTGGTAAGTTCGATTGTACCGAAGTCCTTGTTCAGAACGTCCAAATATCGGGCATCACTCCAAAGGTCTTTTTCTTCTGTGAATACTTGGCTTATTTCCAAATCAGGTCTGAGTGTTCTTGCCAAATCCTTAAGCGACGCCTGCTGCCAAGTGTACGTCCCACTTGCCGGGTCTCGGAACGAGACAAGCAGTGGAGTGCCATCTTTGACGAGCGCAGCAACGAATAGGGTTCCTCGATAATCCCTGAACGTTTTGTAGGTCATACTAGATTGTACCGTTGCCGCTTCAAGACCCATCGCTTGCGCATATTCTTGAACTGCGGGTTTCAAATCATCATTTTTCGGATATGGCACTCCTGATATACCATCGAGAGGAATAGTTGGCATAGGTGTTGGTGTCGGAGTCCGAGTGGGAGTGATAGTCGGAGTCCGAGTCGGTACAGGCGTGACGGTTACTGGAGCAGTTGGAGATGGCACCTCTGTAGGTAGCACTGTAGATGTGCCTAGGACTTGAGGGGCCGCGGTTGGCGCGGGCGCACACGCGCTCAGTAATAAGACTACAAGAAGAATTGCAAACAGAATCCGTTTCATTTTGATGTCCCTCCTAAAAAAGATCGAAAGCATTGATACAGAACAAACCTCACCCGCCTCTTGCCCCGCGCTTCTTCCACCACGCGCGAAAATCCGCGCGGAATGCCGGAAACGGGCGCGCCATCGTCCAGCGATTCAGCGGTGGTAGCAACGCTGGCAGCCAATCATCTCGGCGCAGCGGCGCTTGAGCGATCTTGAGCAGCCGCGCGCCAAGATTGTACAGCCACGGCGTCCCCAGCGCGAACGCGCCGAGTTTGCCGCCCGCGCGCACCACCGTCGGTGCGACCGCGCGCTCAATCTCATCGCCTTCGACGACGCGGCGGCGCAGATGCAACAGGATTTCCGGAATCGGAATCTTGACCGGACAAATCTCCGCGCACGCGCCGCACAGCGACGACGCGAACGGTAGGTCGCCGGCAATCTTTGTCCCCAGCAATTGTGGCGACAGGATCGCGCCAATCGGACCCTGGTACGTCGCGCCGTACGCGTGACCGCCGACGTGGTTGTAGACCGGGCAGATGTTGAGGCACGCGCCGCAGCGGATGCACAAGAGCGTTTCGCGCGCGTGTTCGTCCTGCAAAATTCGCGTGCGTCCGTTGTCGAGCAAGACCAGATGAAACTCGCGCGGTCCGTCTTGCGTGACGCCGGTGATGAAACTGACGTACGCCGTCATCTTTTGTCCGGTCGCGCTGCGCGCGAGCAGCTTGAGCAAGACCGTCAAACTCTGCCAATCCGGAATCACCTTGTCGATGCCGACAATCGCGGTGTGCACCGGCGGCAGCGTCGTGCACATTCTGCCATTGCCTTCGTTCGTCAGGATCACGAGCGTACCGGTCTCAGCGATCAAAAAGTTGCCGCCGGAGATGCCCATGTCCGCCGATAAAAATTCTTCGCGCAGGCGCGTGCGCGCGATCTCGGTCAATACCGTGGGGTCCGCCGGCGCGTCGACGCACAGTTTGTCACGGAAGAGCGCGGCGATGTCTTCTTTCGTCATGTGCAGCGCGGGCGCGGTCAGGTGCGATGGTTTTTGCCCTGCCAATTGGACGATGAACTCGCCGAGATCGCTTTCCAGTACCTGCACGCCGGCGTCTTGCAGCGCGTGGTTCAACTCGATCTCTTCGGTCGCCATGCTTTTGACTTTGACGATGCGCTGCACCCCGCGCGCCACGGCGATCTCTTGAACGATGCGCCGCGCGTCGCCGGCGTCGTTTGCCCAATGCACGACGCCGCCGGCTTTCGTCACGTGCTCTTCCAAAAGCGGCAAGTAATAATCGAGATGCGTGATCGCGTGCAGGCGCAGATCGTGCGCGGCTTGGCGCAGCGATTCCCAATAGTCGTCGCCCAGCGCGTGCACGGACTCGGCGCGATGAAGCAGCCCGGTGCGCGCGTTCTTTTGCGTCGCCGCCGGAATATTTGGTGGGACGCGCTGCGTGTTCGCGCGGAAATCGATGCGCGGCACAGGCGCGCTCAACGCGTACCTCCGCTGGGCGCAACAAGTTCGATCCCGCGCGTCGCGCGAGTTCGTCTGCCGCGGCTCGGCAGCCATTCCCTGTTTTTCATTTTGCGGATTCGAGTCGAAGGTTGTAAAAAAACGTCTCGATGGCGCAACAGCATTCTTCGCGCCACCGAGACACTATAAGCGCGATGGTCCGCGCTGCGCTGTCAGAATAGACGCCGCGCTACGTTTTGTTGAACAACATCGCCTGGCGCACTTCGTAAATCGCCTTGGTGATGTCGATGCCGCGCGGGCACGCCTCGACGCAATTGAAGATGCTGCGGCACGTGAACACGCCGCCGGCATCCGAGAGAATCGCCAAGCGCTCTTCCGTACCCTGGTCGCGCGAATCGAAAATAAATCGATGCGCCTGCACGATCGCCGCGGGACCGACGTACTCCTTGTCCGCCCAGAACGTGGGGCACGAGGTGGTGCAAGCGGCGCACAGGATGCATTTGGTCGTATCGTCAAAACGTTCGCGCGCCTCCGGCGACTGATAGCGTTCGGCGGTTGGCTCCGGATCGTTGTTGATGAGGTAGGGCTTGACGCTGCGGAATTTCGCAAAAAACCCTTCCATATCGACGACGAGGTCTTTGATGACCGGAAAACCGCGGATCGGCTCGATCGTAATGACCTTGCTTTCCGCCAGCGCCTGCTTCATCAGAAATTTGCACGCCAGTCGATTGCGTCCGTTGACGATAAACACATCCGAGCCGCAAATTCCGTGCGCGCACGAGCGCCGGTAGGTCAGCGAACCATCGACATTCCACTTGATGTAGTTCAAGCCATCCAGCACGCGGTCGGTTGGCTCAACCTCGGCGGTGTATTCGCCCCAGTAGGGCTTGGACTCTTTCTCTGGATTAAAGCGTTTGATCTTGAATTGAACCTGCATTGTTCGATTCCTTTTTTCAGAGGTTGGAGTTTCGACGTTGGAGGTTAGAGATTGGAAATTGGAGCCGACTTGCTGATTGTTAATCTCCAACTTCCAAACACTACCAGTGTCCTGTCTTCCAATAGAACCGAATTCCCAGTGGAATGCCCACCGCTATGCCGACGACTAGACCGATCACGAGTCCGATCAAGCACGTCAGGTCTGGCACGCTAGCTCGCTTTGGTCCCGCACTCGGGGCAGAATTTTGCGCCCTTCAACTCTGCGCCGCATTTACTGCAATGAGTCGGCGCGGGCGCGGCGATTTCCATTTTGTTGCCGCAATTCGGACAGAATTTCGCGCCGCCGGTCGGCGTGCCGCATTTGGGACACGTCGTCACAGTGGGTTGTGTCATCGGCGTGCCGCACTCGGGGCAGAACTTGGTGCCCACCGGCGCAACCGTACCGTCCTTCGGGCAGCGCGCCAACGACGCCGATGCTTGCTTTGCCGCCTGGCTCGCCGCTGTCATCGCATCGCCAACGCCAAACGCATCCGCCAGTCCCTTGAACACGTTGCCGGCTTGTTCAGCTTGGGCGCGCGCAATCTCGTTGCGACGGGGTGTGTCGTCGTTGCAATAGCCGGTTTGCGGATCGAAATCTGATGGGCAAACGATGAGCTTGCACGTCGGGCATTCGTGAAAGCGATCAGCCACTTGCTTCCAATGCGATTCCAATTGTTGCGGCGTGAGCGAGGACGTGTAGCGCGGGTCTTGCCCCACGATGCCATCCGCTGCCGCGCGCCCAACGATTGGCACATTGCGCAGAAATCCGCCCATCATGTTCTTGCCGATGTCTTGCGCGATGGTGCCCGCCACGTCGGGAGAACTGCGGAACTCGCGTTCGCACTTGTCGCAATAGAAAACCGCATACGGTCCCGCACCGTCATTTCGAACATCGTACCGGGGCATTCGAGTTGCCATCTTGCTCCTATTTTTGTCGTTAGTCCCAGCTTCCCGCGGGCTTGAACAGCGATAATCCAATAAACACGCCGAAGATCAAGCCGACGACCAAGCCCGTAAGCGCGCCGATAATGAACCACATACTAAAACCTGACCGAGGACCAAAGACGGATGACGGAAACTTCCGCCTCCCGTCCTAGTACTTTCTTTCCTTCGGCTGGTAGCGCGTGATGACGACCGGCTTGAACTTGAGTTCCGTCTTGCCGTCCTTTTTGTAGATCAGCGTATGTTTGAGCCAGTTCTTGTCGTCGCGATTCGGGAAATCCTCGCGTGCGTGCGCGCCGCGCGATTCCGTCCGCGCCGCCGCCGCGAACGCCGTCGCTTCCGCGAGGTCCAGCAGGTAGCCAAGCTCCAACGCTTCCAGCAATTCGGTGTTGAATTTGCGGGTACGGTCCTGCAGCGCGACATTCTGGTACCGCGTCTTCAGCTCTGCAAGCGTTTTCTTTGCTTCCTCCAAGTACGCGCCGGTGCGGAACACACCGACCTTGGCGGTCATGACCTCTTGCATCTCGCGTCGAATCTGTGCGGCGGATTCCTTGCCTGTGTCTTGGAACAATCGATCGATCTCTGCGCGCACCGGCGCGTCCGCGTTCTCCGGCAGCGGCGCGAAATCCGCTTGGCGCACGTATTGCGCGGCGGCGCGTCCGGAACGCCGACCGTAGACCAGGATATCGACCAGCGAGTTGGTGCCGAGACGGTTCGCGCCGTGGACGGACACGCACGCGCACTCGCCGGCGGCGTACAAGCCGGGCAGCACCGTGTTCTTCTCGTCGATGATCGCGCGTCCGTCGTTGTCGGTTGGAATGCCGCCCATCGCGTAATGCGCGGTCGGCTGCGTCGGCACGAGTTCCTTCATCGGATCGACGCCGAGGTACAGCTCCATCATTTCGATAATGTCCGGCAGTTTTTCGCGCAGTTCGTGTTCTGTGACCGCCTTGCCGCCCGGCGCGCTCTTGTATTTCGTGATCGATTCGGGGCGGATGTCGAGATACAAATAATCCTTGCCGCCGATGCCGCGCCCTTCGTTGATCTCCTGCTGCATATAGCGCGAGATCATATCGCGCGGCGCGAGATCCATCATCGTCGGCGCGTAGCGCTCCATAAAGCGCTCGCCTTTGTCGTTGATGAGCACGCCGCCCTCGCCGCGGCTTCGGACATCAGGATGCCCATTTTGTAAATGCCTGTCGGGTGGAACTGGAAAAATTCCATGTCCTCCAGCGGATAACCGTGCCGATAATACATCGCGACCGGATCGCCGGTGAGACTGTGCGCGTTCGACGTGACCTTGAACATCTTGCCAAACCCGCCCGCGGCGATGATCGTCGCCTTGGAATGGAAGATGTGCAACTCGCCGGTCGCGATGTCGATGGCGACGACGCCGGAGCAGACGTTGTTGTCGATGATGAGATCGAGCACCTGATATTCGTTGTAGAAATGCGTCTCGTGCTTGATGCACTGCTGGTAGAGCGTTTGCAGAATCATGTGCCCGGTGCGGTCGGCGGCGAAGCACGCGCGGCGCACGGGACCCTTGCCTTCATGGTGCGTGTGCCCGCCGAAGCGGCGCTGATCGATCTTGCCGTCGGGCGTGCGGTTGAACGGCAAACCCATGTGCTCCAGCTCGTACACCGTCTCGATGGCTTCCCGCGCGAGAATCTCCGCCGCGTCCTGATCGACCAGATAGTCGCCGCCTTTGACGGTGTCGAACATGTGCCATTCCCAATGGTCTTCTTCCAGATTGCCGAGCGCAGCACCAATGCCACCCTGCGCGGTGCCGGTGTGCGAACGTGTTGGATACAACTTGGTCAGCACGGCGATGCTGGCTTTACTGCGCGCCAATTCCAGCGCCGCCCACAAACCCGCGCCGCCGGCACCAACAATCACCGCGTCATAGCGATGAACCTGTGTCATGTCATAACCTCGTTGTCGTGTGTAGGGACGGGTCTTGTACCCGCCCTGGGCGACCACAAGGGTCGCCCCTACGATTTATTGCGGCAAAATCCCGGGCACGAAGGTGAAGATGATGAACATTCCCATGCCCATCAGCACGAACCAAAACACCATCAGCCCGATTCTCAAGAACGCGCGCCAGCCGGGCGAATGGAAATAATCGTCGAGGACGTTCCGCAGTCCGTTGATCCCGTGCGTGAACGCGAACGCCAAGAGCAGCAAATCGAACGTGCGCCAGAGTACCGCGTGGGGTCCGGTCCAGCGAGAGACGATCGTGTTGAACGTAATATTTTCTACGCCAATGACAAAGTGCAGCCAGAACATATGGAACAGCGCGAGGAAAATCAGCAGCAAGCCGGACACGCGCATGAACAGCCACATGTTGAATTCAAAGCCGCCATGCGGTCGCCCGCGGGACGCGGCAACCCGCGCGAGCGCGTCGTCGTAGTTGCCGGCGCTGACCGCGACGGCAGAATTGGCAAACGGCATATAGCTCGATCCCGCCGCGACGACGAGTGGAAGCGCGAGCACGACGGCGGTAATCACCGCGCCGCCGACCAGTCCGTAGAACTCGTTGAGCATCGCCAAACCGGCGGGAATGAAGAGTACGAGGAAAACGACGATCTGAATGTAGAAGAGTCTAACGTGTTGCCGCGCGGTGGACGGCTTGAAATCCATCAGCGTCAGGCGCAAGCCGTTGAGACCGTGATAAAGCAAACCGAAGACGAGGAAAACATCGAGGAGGCGAACCGCAGGACCCTTGTAGAGGAACAATAGGTCGTTGAACAAGGTGGGACCCAGCCCCACCACAAAAATATCGGCGATGTGGAGCGCGAGGAAAAGCAAGATGCCCAAGCCAGCCACGCGGTTGATCGCCCACGCCCATTGCCCGATGCCGCCGCGGTACCGCAGAACGCTGTACCCAACCCTTAGCGCATTGATCACAAATGCCTCCTTGCATCCGGGGATGATATCAAGTTACGCGAACGCCGGCTCTTTCTCCGGCGCGGGCTGCGCCGCGCCGCCTTGAAACGCCGGCACGCGCTCGTGTGTTTCGGTGATGCGGTACAAATCCTCCGGCTTTTCCAATCGGTCGGTGAACAGCACGCCGTCGAGGTGATCGATCTCGTGTTGCAGCGCGCGCGCAAGCAACCCCTCGCTTTTGACGCGCACTTCTTTGCCTTTGCGATTCAAACCCTTGACGGATACTTTCATCGCGCGGCGGACCATGCCGACGTAGCCGGGAATCGACAGACATCCTTCTTCGCCGAATTGCTCGCCTTCGGATTTGACAATCTCCGGATTCACGAGCGCAATGGGCTCACCGCTGCCGGGGTCTTCTTTATCCTTGGGCAGTTCGATCACGAGGACGCGCAGCGACACGCCGATCTGCGGCGCGGCAAGTACCAGTCCATTCGCCGCGTGCATCGACTCGAACATCTCATCGATCAATTTTTGCGTGGAGGCGTCCACGCGCTTTACTTTTTTCGCTTTTTGCCGGAGGGCTGGATGCTCCGACGTAAGGATCGGTCGAACAGCCATATCTTCACCTTCTATTTCCAGAGCGCCATCACTCTGCATTCAGTCATCAGTGGTCAGAGGTCAGTAGCCAGTAAGCCACGCGTCTGACGACCAAAACCTTCCACAGCTCACCTAGCCGCGCTGCCGCGCGTCTCAGCCCGGCTTGAACGGCGGGTTGCCGTCGTCCGCTGGCGCGATGACCACCGCCGGCGCGTTTAATCGCGCGGCGATATTCTGTGCTAATCGATTCAAACCGGCTTTGTCGAACGCGATGACGCGATCAATAATTTGGCAGTCGTGGTCGATGAGCAGCAGCGTCGGCACGAATTGTGGATCGTAGGCGTGCGAGGCGTGCCACACGTCATCGATCAGAACCGGAAACGTGCTACTTTGTTTAGATGCAAATTCCGCCGAAACGTTTCGCGCGTCTTGCGAAATGCCCCATACCGCCAACCCCGCGCTGCGGTATTGCTGATGGAGTTTTTCGAGGTAGCGCCACGTCATCGCGCAGGTTGGGCACGTCGTCTTGAAAAAAACAGCGAGCGTCAACCGCGCGCCGTCTTTTGCCAACTGATACGATTTTCCGTCAATACCGCTCAGCGAAAGATCCGGGGCGGTTTGACCCACTGATACAAGCGTCATAGCGGTTTTGCAAGCGGCGTGACTCTACGACGCGACGGCTTGCTTCTTCGCCTTTGCGGCTTCTTTCGCCTTGCTTTCCTGCTGCTCGCGCGCCCAGTCGGTCGGGTGAAGCTTGGCGTGATACGTCGTCGATTTCATCAGCATCTTGACGTCGTAGATGTGGCTCACGTGTCGCTCATAGTTTGCGAGCTGATAATCGTGGTCCATTTTGATCGCGTCGAACGGGCAGTACTCGGCGCAGTAGCCGCAGTTCATGCACACGTCGATGTCGATGTAAAACTCGGCGGCTTGCGGTCGGGGTTTGCCTTCGGGCGTGGTCGCGCGGACGATCCAGATGCACTGCGGCGGGCAGACTTTGGCGCAAATGCCGCACGCGGTGCAGCGTTCGTAGCCAATTTCTTCCTTGCCCGTTTTTGCGTCGACTTTGGGTTTGCCGTTTTCGTCCAACGTGGGTTCGTACACCAAAAATGGGACGAAGCGGAAATTCTCCGGCACCGGCAATTTTTCTTCCGGGTACTGGACCGTGATGATGCCGTCGCCGCGCACGCTCTGCCGCCGCGAAAACTCTTTCGGGTCGAGCGGGCGTCCCAGGTGTCTAAAATCGCCGAGGTATGTTTTTACCACGCGGCGCATTGTAATGCCCATACCGCGCAGAACGCCTAATCCATAACTCATCTCAATGTCCTCCGCAACGTGGTTCCGGTCTATCGATCCACTTCACCCATCACGACATCGTACGAGCCGAGAATGACGATCAAATCGGCGATTTTGTGCCCAACTGCCATCTCGTTTAGCGTGCCTAGGTTGATGAACGATGGTGCGCGGACGTGGTAACGGTACGGATTCGGGCTGCCATCGCTGACCAGATAGAATCCAAGCTCACCTTTGGGATTTTCGCCGCGCCCGTACGCTTCGCCTTTGGGCACGCGGACTTGGTAATTTTTCTTGCCGGTCATGATCTCGCCGGCAGGAATCTGCTTGAGCGCCTGCTTGAGGATGCGCAGACTCTGCTGAGTTTCCCAGAACCGCATCATGAATCGATCGTACACGTCGCCGTTGGTCCCGACCGGAATGTCGAAATCGAAGCGGTCGTAGATCGAGTACGGCTCGGCGCGGCGCACATCGTACTTGACGCCAGAGCCGCGCAGTACTGGACCGGCGGTGCTGTAGTTGATCGCCAGATCGCGCGGCAGAATGCCGACGTTCTTGGTGCGCGCGCGGAAAACCTCGTTGCCGATGAGATAATTTCCCATCTCGTCCAGCACGCGCGGCAGCCGCTCGTCGACCAGGTATTGGCAGCGGTCCAGCCAGCCCTCGGGCAGGTCGCGCGCGACGCCGCCAAAGCGCATATAGTTGCACATCATTCGCGAACCCGCCACCGATTCGAACAGGTCGAGCACCAACTCACGTTCCTCCAGACCGTAGAGCAGCGGCGTATAGAACGCTCCAAGGTCGTTGTACAAAAAGCCGAGCAGTGACATGTGAGCGATCACGCGGGTCAGCTCGACCATGATCACGCGGATGTATTCCGCGCGCTCCGGCACCTTGACGCCCATCAGTTTTTCCACCGCGATGGCGTAGGCATGGTTATTTGCCATCGAGGTGAAATAATCCAGGCGGTCGGTGTACGGCATGTTTTGCAAGAACGTATTGCGCTCGCCGATTTTTTCGTGATTGCGGTGTAGGTAACCCAACACCGGCTCGACCGCGACAATCGTCTCGCCGTCAATGGTCGTCTTCAAACGGAGCACGCCGTGCGTGGAGGGATGCTGCGGTCCGATGTTCAAAACGATCTTGTCGGTGCGGAGCTTGGTGACGGAGACGTTCTCGATGCCGGCGGTGCGAATCTCATCGCGCGGCGGCTTGTAGGTCGTCGCGTCCAGGTCTGGCGGGTACTGCACGTTGTCGTGCCATGGGTTGCGGTCTTCCGCGATGACGTGATGTCCCTGGTCCCAGCGCGTGCCGAACGGTTTGTGCTCTTCTTCATAGTACGGTTCGTGATAATTCTTGCGCAGCGGATAACCCTCGAATCCTTCCCACATCAAGATGCGGCGCAGGTTGGGATGCCCGGCAAAACGGATGCCCATCATGTCGTACACTTCGCGTTCCTGGAAATCCGCGCCGCGGTATACCGGCACGAGCGAGGACACCGTCGGATTCTCGCGGTTGACGTTCACCTTCAATGCGATGGGCGCGCCGCCGCGCGAGATCGACGAGAGATGGTAGACGACTTCAAAGCGATCGGGATAATCGACGCTCGTCAGGTTATTCAAGTAATCGAAGGAGAGCGCGGGCGAATCGCGCAAGAACCGCGCCACATCGGGCAAGCGGTCGCGCCGGATGACGATGCCCTGCGCGCTGAGGGATTCGACGGCGTCGGGATATTTCGCCTTGATCTGATCGGCGATGGATTGAGGATCGTTCGTGGTAGTGGGTTTTACGACTGCGGGAGCAACGGGTTCAGTGACAGCCATTGTCAACACTCAAAGTTAAAAGTGAAAAGCTAAAAGGCAAAAGTTCGCGTGTCCATCCTTCCATTTTTGATTTTGTACTTTTAGCTTTTGACTTGCAGTTTTACGTTTTGGGCGGTTCGGGTGGCTTGGGCGCGGCAGCTGCCGGTTTCGACGCGGCTTCTTTTTTCTCTTCAGCCAGTTTCTCGGCTTTGTGCTCGAGTTTGGTCTGAATCTTGAGCGCGCGGGCTTGGAGTTTTTCCGGGTGGGCGGTCAGGTCGTTGATCTCCTCCGCGCGACGCGGATCGAAAATATCAGGACCGAGGACCGGCTCTGGAATGCCGTCCGCCTCGCCGCTCTTGTACCACCGCACATCGCGGATCGATTGGTGATCGATTTTCGCCTGCAATTGCATCAGCCCGTAGAGGAGTGCTTGCGGAGTTGGCGGGCAGCCCGGCACGTAGACATCGACCGGCAGGAACTTGTCGACGCCGGAGACGACGTTGTATCCTTCTTTGAATGGACCGCCGGCGGTCGCGCACGCGCCCATCGCCAGCACGTATTTCGGTTCCGCCATTTGATTGTAGAGACGAACGATGGAGGGGACCATTTTCTTAGTCACGGTACCGGCGACGATCATCAGATCGGCTTGGCGCGGCGACGCGCGAAAGAGTTCCATCCCGAAGCGGGAAATATCGAAACGGCTCGCGGAGGTGCAGATCATTTCGATCGCGCAGCATGCGAGACCAAAGCCCATCGGCCAGACGGAATTGCGGCGACCCCAGTTGTAGAGTTTATCGACCAGGTCAATGACTTTGTCCCACGAGGTGACCCATACGCTGCGGCGGACTTGTTCTTCTAGCCATTCCTCTTCACTGTTGACGAGTACGATGGGTTCTGGCTTGGTCAGTTCAGCCATACTTTTTCTCCCTCATTGGAGTCCAGGTGACAACCTGTACTATTATATCATCAAGTGATTATACCGGCAAATGCGTTAGAGCAACGCGAAAATAAAACGCGCTGCGGTTAGAAGATTGTTAAATCAAAACGCTTTCGCACCATTCGACAAGCAGTCGAATTGGGGCTATAATTGAACTGGCGTCAAGACGCCGCAAAAATCAATGCTCCTCCTGCCGGCGGCGCGGCGGCGGTGAGTATGGATGACCGATGACTGAATCGTACGATGAACGCTACGCGCGCGCGGTCCGTAACGCGAACGCCGCGCCTGCGTGGCAGGATACCTTTGATCCAACTCAAGACGCTTCGCCGGAATTGGCAGACCCGCCGGAGCGTCCTCGCCAATTCTGGATCGTGCTGTTCCTGACTCTTTCGCTGTTGGCGTGCGTGCTCGGCGCGGTGTTTATTCCGGGCGGCATGGGTTTTATCGCCGGGTATCAGCAATTGCAGGCGCAGGATCACGAACTAGCCATCCAGCATTTCAATCGCGGCTTGGGTTACCTGGCAGACAATTACCCTGAGCTGGCGTATGCCGAATTTCAAATCGCCGTCAAGTACGACAGCAGTTACGCGCCGGCGCAGCAGCAACTGAGCGCCTTGCAAGCCAAACTCGGCGGGCAAGGGACGCCGGGGGCGCAGCCCGAAGACCGCGTCGCCGCGACGTTGTTTCAGCAAGCCAGCGATCTGGTGAAGCAAAAGCAATGGAGCGATGCCATCACGCGCCTGGAGCAACTGCAAACGCTCAAGCCGGATTACAACAAAGCCCAAGTCAGCAGCATGTTGTACCAGGCGGACGTGGCGAGCGGTACGCAGGCGGTCGCGGCGGGACAAATCGAACTGGCGCGCGAACGCTTTGACGCCGCGCTCGCGATTCAGGGCGGCGATGCGGCGGTGACGCGTCAGCGCGATCTGGCGCAGCTCTATCTCGACGGTCAGCAAGCCGCCGGCTATGATTGGCAGACGGCAATTCAAAAGTTCTCTGCGCTGTACCAGCAAGACTCGAACTATTTCGACGCCAAGAAACGTCTGATCGACGCGTACACGCAGTACGGCGATCTGGCTGGCAAGCAGAACGCGTGGTGTCTCGCGGTGAGCGAGTACGACAAGGCATTGGCGATCACCCAGGACGCATCACTCGCCGACAAGCGCGTGCAGGCGATGACGCTGTGCAAGCAGGCGATTTCTGCGACGCCGACGCCTGCGGTCGGCGGGCAGAATTACACGTCTTCCAAGCCGGTCGCGGCAAACCTGCCGTGTACCGGCATCGGCGATGTCAGCGGCGTCGTGCGGGATGCGCTGGGAAACCCGCTTGCCGGCGTAGCCGTTGGCTACTATGCGGATGGCATTCCTCTGATCGCGACGCGCACGAACGCGAACGGACAGTATCAATTGGTCTGGGGCAAAGACCCCGGTCTGTTCCACGTTGCCGTTTTGGAGGCGGACGGCAAGACGCCCGCCAGCCCGGTGGTGGATGTGAATTATCCTGGCGGCAACGCGGCGGGCTGCCACGTTCTGATCGATTGGCAGAAGGTACAGTGAAGGCGACGCGCTTTCAGGATGATGTAAGATGAAAAAATTATCGCGCGGTTTAGCCATTGGTTTGGTGTTGTTGGCATTCGTATTGCCGCTGACCGCGCACGCGCAGAGCGGCGCGCACGTGGACGTGCTCACGGTCGACGGAACGATCGACAACTGGGTCGACGGCTATATCAATCGCGGCATCAGCGTGGCGGAACAAGACGGCGCGGAGGCGGCGATTATTGTTTTGAATACGCCCGGCGGCGCGCTCAACGCGATGCAGGACATTACAACGCGGGAATTGAACGCGCGCGTGCCGGTCGTGGTCTTTGTGTATCCGCAGGGCGCGTGGGCGGCATCGGCGGGAACGTTCATCACGCTGGCAGCCAACATCGCCGCGATGGCGCCCGGCACGACGATTGGCGCGGCGCACCCAGTCGATGCGTCCGGTCAGAATATTCCCAGCGACGAGAATACCAAGGTCACCAACTTTTCGGTCGGGATCATCAAGAACATCGCGCAGACGCGCGGGCGAAACGTAACCTGGGCAGCCAACGCCGTGCAAAACAGCGTCGCAGCGACCGCGCAGGAAGCGCTCGACCAGCACGTCATCGATCTGATGGCGAACGATCTCAACGACCTGCTGAACAAGATCGACGGCAAGACTGTCAAGACCGCCGCCGGCGACATCACGCTGCACACTCAGCGCGCCGGCATCAACTACGTCGATATGAACATCGCCGAGACGTTTCTGCACACCATCGTCGATCCGAACCTTGCGCTGATCCTGCTGCAAATCGGTCTGCTCGCGATTGCGGTGGAATTGTACAATCCCGGCGCGACGCTCCCGGCGATTGTCGGCGGAATCTGTCTGGTGCTGGCGTTCGTCGCGCTGGGCAACCTGCCGGTCAACTGGGGCGGCGTCGTGCTGATCGTGCTGTCGGTGATCGCGTTCATCGTCGACGTAAAGCTGAACAGCATCGTGCTGACCGCCGGCGGCTTGGTGATGTTCATCCTCGGCGGGCTGCTGCTATTCACGCCGATGACGCCACAGCCGCCGACGGTGCCCAGCGTTTCCGTATCGCCAATTTTCCTGCTGGTGATGGGTGGGTTGGAAGCCGCGTTCTTCCTATTCCTCCTCGGCGCGGTGGTACGCGGTCGAAAGTTTCCGGTACTGACCGGCAGGGAAGCGCTGGTCGGCGCCGTGGGCATCGCGCGATCCGACCTCGCGCCGGCGGGCACCGTGCAGGTGAAGGGCGAGATGTGGACAGCGATGACAGCAGATGAATCGATCAAGCAGGGCGATCAAGTTCAAGTGACCGGAGTGGAAGGACTGCGACTCAAAGTCGTAAAGAAGTAAAACTTTATTCGCACTAGGAGGTGCGTATGGCAAATCTGTCACTCTTTCTCACGTGCGTCGGGTTCTTTCTGGTCTTGCTCGCCATCGTGCTACTCTCTCTGGCGATCAAAATCGTGCGCGAGTACCAGCGCCTCGTCGTTTTCCGGCTCGGCAAATGCGTAGGGCAGCGCGGACCGGGATTGGTCTTCTTGATTCCGTTCATCGAGAATGCGAACCGGGTCGACCTGCGGGAGCAATTCCTGGAGGTGCCGCACCAAACGACGATCACCAAAGACAACGCGAACATCTCGGTCGACTTTTTGATTTACTGGAAGGTCGTCGATCCGGTCGCCAGCGTGATCCAGGTCGGCAACTTTGCCGCCGCGTCGCAAGGCATCGCGACGACGACGCTGCGCGCGGTCATCGGCGATATTATGCTGGACGATGTCCTGGCGCAGCGCGAGCACATCAACACCGTGCTTCGCCAGAAACTCGACGAGGTAACCGAACGCTGGGGCAACAAGGTGACCGCTGTGGAGATTCGTGAAATCTTGCCGCCGCGCGAGATTCAGGAAGCGATGACCCGGCAGATGTCGGCAGAGCGCACACGCCGCGCGGTCGTGACGGAAGCGGAAGGCAAGAAGCAAGCGACCGTCACCGTGGCGGAGGGCGACAAGCAGTCCGCGATCTTGCGCGCGGAAGGCGGCAAGCAAGCGCAAATCCTCGCCGCCGAAGGTTACTCGATGGCGTTGGAAACGATCTTCAACGCCGCGAAGGGCATCGATTCCAAGACGATGAGTTTGCAGTACCTCGATGCGCTCAAGGCACTGGGCGCGGGTCCGGCAACCAAATTCATCTTCCCGATGGAATTCACCAACCTGCTCAAGCCGCTGATCAGTTACGCGGGCGAGGCGATGCAGTCAACCGCAGACGGTCCCAAGAGTTAGACCAGGGACAAACGCCATCGACGCGATGCTTCTCCGCCGAATCCTGTTGCGCGCGCTGCGTTTTGCTTTTCGCCTCTTCTATAATCCCTTCGCGTTCACGTACGATTTCGTCAGCGCGCTCGTCTCGCGCGGACGCTGGCGCGCTTGGACGCGCGCGGCGATCCCGCGGCTTCAGGGCGTGCGTATCCTCGAAGTCCCCTGCGGCACCGGCAATCTGTTGCTCGATCTACGCGCGGCGGGCTATGCGCCTATCGGCGTCGATATTTCCGCCTCGATGCTTCGCATCACGCGCGGCAAACTGCGCGGCGCAGGCGCGCTCTGTCTCATCCGCGCCCGCGCGCAGGCGTTGCCTTTCCCCAACGGCGCGTTCGATTCCATCGTGATGACATTTCCGCCCGGCTTTATCTCCGATCCTGCCGTAGTCGCCGAGCTTCGCCGCGCGCTGGAAGATCGCGGTCGATTGATCTGGGTCGATGCAGCGCGGTTCGTCAAGCCGAGTCTGTGGAGCCGGCTGATCAATCCGTGGATTGGTTTCGGCGGCGACGAAACGGCGTATGAACTCCAGATGGCAGAGGCGCTTGAGCGCGCCGGGTTTGACGCGCAGATTGAATGGGTCGGCGACGACGAGAGTGTGGTCGCGGTTGCCGTGGGGACCAAGACAAGTGCGCGTCTCCCGGCGTAACAAAAAGTGCGACGCATAAGCGCGTCGCACTTTTACATTATCTTGCGGGCTTGCCGAGAACGTTACGGCAAATGTCCGCTACAGACTACCCACCACTGCCCACCGATCACTTTTTATGCGCGTGCTCCCAAGCGGCTAGAAATTTTTCCGCTTCCATTTCCGCCATGCAGCCGAATCCGGCAGAGACGACCGCCTGCCGGAAGTGGTGATCGTGCGATTCGCCAGCGGCAAAGACGCCGGGAACACTGGTGTGCAGATACTCATCAACCTTGAGATAGCCCTCCTCGTTCATCTCCAGCTGTCCCTTGAATAAGCTGGTGTTCGGAATGTGCCCGATGTAGACGAAGATTCCCTGCGCCGGCAAATCCGACACTGCGCCGGAG
>DAIDTM010000521.1 GCA_027457205.1 Anaerolineae bacterium
GCCCGGCCCGGCGAAAATAAAATTGGCGTGGCGCAGGATGCGCAGCGCCATTTCGACTTCGAGCGCGGTGGCGCGGTTGCGCGATTTGAACGACGCGACCTGCAGCGTGACGTCGAACCGCTGTTTGAAATACTCCACCGCGCGCGCGGTGATTTCGTCGATGTTCAGCTCGAACCCGGCGGGCGTATCCAGAAACGCGGCGTTCGGCGACGCGCCGGCGCGCGCGAGTAGCGAGCGGTGCACCTTCGCCATCGAGTCGGTGAGTTCGCCCGAACCCATCAGCGTGATCGTACCAAATTGATTTGCCATAGTTTATCTCGGAACTTGAGAGGTGGCGCAATTATACAACAAATCGGCGTCAACGGAATTAAGAAATCGCAAAAAGCGGCGGGTAAAATGAAAGGGGCGATGCGTGGATCGCCCCTTGATGCAAGGTTGTTCGACGGCGGACTGGGTTATTCGCCGCGCTTGGTAAAGTGTCCGTCGAAGAGTAGCAGCGTTCCCGCGTTGCCGCCGGCTTGCTTGAATCGTTCCAGCATCAGCGACGCGTTCTTTTCTTCTTCGACCTGCTCGTTGATGAACCACGCGAGAAAGGTCTGCGCGGCGTAATCGTTTTCCTTGACCGCCTGCGCGTACAGTTGGTAGATCAGACCGGTGACCTTGCGCTCGTGTTCGAGCACCATCTCCCACACCGCGACGGGCGACGCAAAGGTGGACGGCGGCAGGTCGATGGCTTGGAGCATGACGCGTCCGCCGCGATCGTTGATAAAGTCGAACATTTTGAGGGCGTGCGTCTGCTCTTCGCCGAATTGGGTTCGCATCCATTTCGCCGAGCCCGGCATGTTCAGCGACTCAAAGTACGCGGACATTGAAAGGTACAGGTACGCGGAATAGAACTCGTTCTTGATCTGCGCGTTGATCGCGTCCTGCATCGTTTGACTGATCATGGGTTGCCTCCTTGATCGGGTTTGGGCTGTTGTCTGTGAGAGCCGTCTGTATTATAACACAACCGGCTAAACCCGGCGCAGGTTGCCGGCGCGCGTTCACGTTCCCACCGATCGCGCTTCGATCAGGAGCGTCTCGCCGCGCCAGATGCGGTGCTGCCAGATGATGTTCCCGTCGACGCGCGCCGCGTCGCTCACCAAGCGCAGCGTATCGTCGCCTTTCGCAGCTTGGCGGTATTCGATCCAGTGGCGTTGCAGCGCAAGCGCAGCAGGATCGATGCCCCACGCGCGCCACGCCTCGTACGCGTGCTGCTCGATCCAGTTGAGATAGACCGTGTTGTTCACGTGCTGCATCCAGTCGAGTTCGTACTGCTGGACGCGCCGCGTCGTCTCGAAATGGCCCAGCAATTCGCCGCGCGTGAGGTCGAGCCAGTCGATGGGTTGGAGCGCGAGCTGACCATTCGGCTCGAAGAGCGCGGCGGTTTCCGCCGGGATGCGCCGGAGCGCGAAGGTTTTCGAATCGAGAAAAACCCAGTCGGCGCGGGCGCGAGCGAGGAGCGCGCCGTCGCTGACGCGCCGCGCTTCGTACTCGCGGTGCGAGCGGACGCGGTGAAAGTCGCTGACCCAGGTTTTGAGTTCGATCTTGTCTGGATAGTGCGCGGCTTGCAGGAACTCGATATCGACGCCGCGCATCAACCACGCCGCGCCCATCGCGTCGTACTCTTTCATTCCATAGCCGCGCGCGGTGGACGCGTCAAAGGCGGCTTCCTGAAACCATTGCAGAAAGACCGAGTGCCTCACCGCGCCGTCCTGGCGAAGTTCGTAACTGCGTACCTGCAACTTTTCTGTGTAAATGGCTGTCATGACATCCTGTCACTCGATGAAAGCGATAAAGCGGACGCGCTAGGCGTTCCACTCTTCCTTGTGTCCGAATTCTTGCGTGTTATCGATCCAACGAAACCAGCGCGGCGTGATTTTGTACAGTTCTACCACGCCGAGATGCTTGATCGCCAAGCCCAGCGTTTCCACCGATGGCAGCCACTGGCGCACAAAGGCGTACTTGGCGACGTACAGACCGAACGCGTGCGTGCGCTCCGCCGCAGCGTCCACGCGCGCCGCGTCGCCGACAACCTGCGCACCGCGGATTTCCTGCCAGCCGCGCGACGCGCCGTGCACGGTTGCGCTGACGCGGGGCGCGCGCAGCAGGTTTTGAATGTGCGCCGTTTTTGGATCGGAGAGAAAGTAGAACGAGCATTCATCGTCCGACGCGTAGAACACGTCGCACGCGTGCGGCGAGCCATCGACGTTGGTCGTCGCGAGCGTCAGCGTGGTCTGCGCGGCGAGAAACTCGCGCGCGGGAATCGACAATTTCATTTTGCGCCCACGTAGACCGCCATCGTGCCGAGCATCTCGCGGTGGAATGATACCTCGCGAAAGCCGATCTCGCGCATCAAGTCCGCGACCGCTTCCGGCGCAAGAAAATCGTGCACCGATTGCGGCAGGTAGCGGTAGGCGTCGGGTCGCCCGCTCAGCCACCCGCCGATGCGCGGCATCGCGTGATCGAAATAGAGCGCGAACACATCGCGCCAGACCGGCGTGCGCGGCTCGGTGATTTCCAGACTGACGGCGCGTCCGCCGGGTTTCAGCACGCGGAACATTTCGGCGAACGCGACGCGAACATCCGAGACGTTGCGGAGGACGAATCCGTTGACGATGCGGTCGAACTGGTCATTGGGCAAGGGCAATCGGAGCATGTCGCCGGCGGCGAATGAAACGTCGCCGCGATATTTCGTCTGCCCCAGCCGCATCATTTCCAGCGCGAAATCGACGCCGACGACGCGGCAGGTCGGCTCGATCTCATGCAGCGCGGCGGCGAAATCGCCGGTGCCGGTCGCAAGGTCGAGCGCGAGTCCATCGCGCGGCGGCTGCGCGAGGCGCGCGGCGGCGCGGCGCACGGCTTGGTGCTGCCCGAGCGTCATCAGCGTGTTCATCAAGTCGTATCGATGCGCGATGCCGTCGAACATCGAGCGGACGTAGGTGGATTTATCCATTTCAGATTTTCGATTTGTAATTTAGGCATCGAACGAGCGCGGGTTAAATCGACAATCCAATTTCTAACTTCCAACATCCAACTTCTAATTTACAAACAGGTACGGACACAGAGCGCGTTCGAGATAGTCCACCAGGCGATGACAACGGACAACTGCGGATTAACCGGACAATTCACGCAGGCACTGTCCGTTTAATCCCAATACTGTTTAGATAAGGATGATGATTGCCTCAGCAAACGATTTAGTTGGTTGCGGCCAATGGCGACGTTGCTCACGTTTCAAATCAAACTTGGACATCTTGCGTTTGACGACGCGCGGATTGCACCGGTGATCGCGGAC
>DAIDTM010000522.1 GCA_027457205.1 Anaerolineae bacterium
ACCATGTACTGCTGTCGATCAGTCTGGCGTTACTGATCTTGTTGCCAGTGAGTGCGTTACCCGCCGCTGCTCAAAGCGTTCAACCGCTCGCAACCTCTTATAAGCTTTCGCTACCGCCCGCTGCCCTCTCTCAAAATTTGCTCACGCAGTTCTCGCGCTCGCAAGAAACATCACGCGCAAGAAGCGGGTCTCTTTCGTTGAACATGACGCTGCTCAGTCAGGTCGGCGGTCAAACGTTTGCCGCCGCAGTTCAGGGCAGCACAGTCTACACCAATGTTGGTCCACGGTTGGTCATCGTCAATGCGTCCAACCCGGTTGCACCAACGCTCATCGGTCAAACCAGCACGCTGCCGGGCGTTGTCTCCGGCATTGCCGTCGCAGGAAGTTATGCGTACGTTGCCGATTGGGATGGCGGCGTGTGCATTATCAACGTCGCGAATCCAGCCGCGCCGGCGCAAGTCGGTTCGATCAGCACTCCCGGCACGGCTCGCGGCATCGTCGTCGCGGGGAGTTACGCCTACGTCGCTGCGGGGAGGAGCGGACTCGTCATTCTCAACATCGCGAATCCGAGCGCGCCTTTTCAAGTCGGCTCGTACAACACACCCGGCTATTCGTACGGCGTGACCGTCGCAGGCAATTACGCCTACGTCGCGGATGGGAGCGATGGCTTGTTCGTCCTGAACATCAGCAACCCATCGAATCCGACGCGAGTCAGTTCCATCGCGACATCAGGGACCGCTTGGAACGTGACGCTGGCTGGAACCTATGCCTACGTCGCAGCTTCAAACGGCGGACTGCGTATCATCAACGTCGCCAATCCCGCCGCGCCGACTCAAGTCGGGTTTTACAGCACGGGCATAACAGCTCAAGGCGTCGCGGTGGCTGGCAGCTATGCCTACGTCGCCGATGGAAGCACAACGCTGCGCATTCTCAACATTTCTAAACCAACCGCGCCAACGCTGGTTGGTACGATGTTCGTGCAAGGTACGGCGTGGAACTTGGCATTAGCCGGCAGCTACGCCTACGTCGCCGGCGCGTCGAGCGGGCTCCGCATCGCGAACGTGGCGAACCCGGCTGCGCCTGTTCTCGCCGGCTATTACATCGCGCCGATGCAGTTTATGGGGCACGGTATCGCCGTCTCTGGACCGTATGCGTACCTGGCAGCGTGGGACCGACACATGCGGATCCTCAACATTTCCAGCCCGACCGCTCCCATCGAAGTCGGTTTTGCCGACACGCCGATCAAGGGCGCAGCTGGGGGAATGGGCGTCGCGGTTTCGGGAAACGATGCCTACGTGGCGGACGGCGGCGCAAGCGGCGGACTTCAAGTCGTCAACGTCTCCAATCCCGCATTGCCTAGCGTCGTTGGTGCTGTCGCGCCAGCAGGGTATGCGTGGAATGTCGCCATCGCCGGAAGTTACGCTTATCTTGCCGATGGAACGAGCGGCTTAAGAATCATCAATATCGCCAATCCCGCAGCGCCGACTCTCGTTGGTTCAAACGCTCTATCGGGGACGGCTTACGGATTAGCGATCGCGGGCAGCTATGCTTACGTCGCCGATGGAAGCGGCGGACTGCGAATTGTCAATGTCTCCAACCCGGCAACTCCGACCCAGGTCGGTTCGTACAAAACGCCGGACACGGCATACGGCGTCGCGGTCGCGGGAAGCTATGCGTACGTTGCCGATTGGAATCACGGGCTTTTGATTCTGAATATTTCCAATCCGGCAAATCCGGTCTTGGTGGGTTCTATCGCCACGCCGGGCCAAGCCCACGATATCACGATTGCCGGCGGCTACGCTTACGTCGCCGACTGGAGCAGTGGCATCCGCAAAATCAACATCGCCAATCCTGCCGCGCCTACCGAGGTTGGATTCTACGATACGCCCGGCGATGCGTACAGCGCGGCAGTCGTTGGGAACTTGATCTACGTTGCTGATGGAAGCGGCGGTATGGACATTCTCCAAACGCAGTAACCCTCGCGCGCTCTTCGAATACAAAATAGAAACTCCAAGACCCGCCGCGCGGCGAATCTTGGAGTTTTTGTTTTTCTGTTCAATCGTGACTATTTTGGCAATGCCACATTTCTTCTCTGCCATAGAAGCGCACGGAATTTCACAGAATTTTTTTATCCTTCTGTGTGCTTCTGTGTGGTTCTGTGGCTAATCCGACATTGCCAAACTATTCAGCGTCCGGCAGGTTAGCTGTAAACGCTCAATCGATATAGCCCAAATTTTGGAGGCGCGTACGGATGATCTCTTCATCCTGCGCCGAAAGCTCCGGCACCGGTACCGCCTCCGCCTCAGCGCCGTTTCCACGGCTGTACGTCACTGTCAGTTGCTCTTGCAAGTCTGGGATCATCGCCGATTGAAGAACGCGACCGTCCATCGATTCGGGAATGGGAACACCCATCAATGCCAGAACGGTTGGCGCGATGTCCATGATCGATGCGCCCTGAATCTGACTTGCGCCCCGGATTCCCGGACCGGACAGGAAGACGATGCCGTCCATCCGATGGTGACCGGAGCGGTCCGGGCTAGGGCTGAGCC
>DAIDTM010000523.1 GCA_027457205.1 Anaerolineae bacterium
TGCCTGGTCGATGTTACGGCAGAACGCGAGGCGGAGAAGCACGAGGATGAACTCAAGCATAAGGTCGAAGAACTGACCTTTGACATTGGTCGCATCTTGCACGCAAATACGAGTACGCTGTTGATGGCGCAGCAAACCCTAGATGGCATCGCCGAAGCGCTGGGGCAGCGCGCACTCAAAGAGATCCTCGCGACGCCGTTGGACGATATGGACGAACAGCAGACCAAGCAAGCCGAGCAGTTAGCCAACGCAATCGAAAAACTGCTCCAGACCATGGAGCCGTCGCGCCGGTACCAAGCATTGCCGGAAGCCAAATGGGACGAACTCGCCGCCAAAGTTGCGCCGCTGCGCCAAATCCACGACTTGCTCCCGGTGTTGGAGATGCGCCCGCCGGCGCTTCGCCGCACGGCGCACGAGGTCAGCCAGTTGTGTCAAGAGATTGCGCCTGGTGCACTGCCGCGTGAGTTGGTGCGCGAGGTCCAGCGCGCGTCGGCGCAGCTTGAGAATTCCGCCTGCTTGATCGATGTGCTCATCACGCGCACGGCGGTGATCCAGATGGATTCCAGCCTGCGATCGCTCCGCGATTTCGTCACCTCCGACGTGCGGAAGCACGAGGAGAAGCAGGTCCTCTCGATCAAGCAGTTGACGGAACAAGCCATTGCACACATGGCGGAGTTTGCCAAGAGTTCACGTGTAGACATTTTGCGCCGCGACCGCGACTTTGACGCGCAGGTCCAAGTGATCGAGCGCGATGTTGAGCGCGCGCTGTCTAATCTGCTCCACAACGCCATCAAGTACTCGTGGCGGCGCGACCGCGCCAAATCGCCCTGGGTGACTGTCCGCACCTACGCGCGCGACGGGATGGTCTGCGTCGAATTTGAAAATTGGGGCGTCCCGATTACGCAGGAAGAAATCGACGATGGACTCATTTTCCAACTCGGCTATCGCGGCAAGCTGTCGAAGGACCGCGGGCGATTGGGAACCGGCATTGGGCTGACGGATGCCAAGCGCACGGCGCTGACTCATCACGGCAGTCTATTTGTGTCGAGTCGTCCGGCGAACCCGGGTCCGCATCACCCCGAAGATCAGGACTATTACGAACAACCCTTCATCACCGCAGTGACGCTGTGTCTGCCGGCATGGGGAAAACATTGAGGAGAACGCAACGATGAACAAACCCAGTGTCCTCTGGATCGAAGACAGCGCGCGCTTTGAATTACGCAGTCTGGTGGGACCGTTGCTTTTTAGCGGCAGGTATGATTTCAATCTCGCCGAAGATGTAACGTCGGCGATGCATTTGTTGCGCGCCAAAGAATACGTTGGCGTGATCGTTGATATTCGGCTGCCGCCTGGCATCGACCCTGAATGGCGCAAACACTATCGCGAATCTGGCGCTAACAAGGTCCACTCCCAGCTAGGATTGAAACTGTTGTACTGGCTCTTGGGAAAGAATCCGTCGATACACTCTGAAACGCCGCCGGCGTGGATCAAGCCACAGAATATTGGCGTGTTTACGGTAGAGAGCCAGAATGAAATCCAGAGCGACCTCGATGCGCTGGGGATCGAGATCTTTAAGCAAAAGTCCGCCGGATTGCCGGACACCGTTTTGCTCGATCTCATCAACGAATTGCTGGCAAAGTCAAAGCTGCAGGCATAGGAGCTGATCCATGCTGGGTATGCCCTACGACGCGATTGCGACCTTCCTCGTCTTTATCATCGGCGTGCCCGCTCTAGTGATTCAATCGATGGACGAGGAGGTGCGCCGCGCAGTGATGAAACACCCGTGGGCGCTGGTCATCCGAGCCGGCTCGCCGTTTATCATCGCACTGCTGATTGTCTTCGCGGCAAGCGCAATCATTCTCTTGTCCGCGTCCGGCGAAACACCAGCCGCGCCAACTCCAGCCGCCGCCGCGCCGTCAGCCGCGGAGCAAATCCTGACTGCCGTCGAAAAGCAGATGGCTCTCGCACAAGACGATCAGAATTCACAGAACAAGCGCGAGCAGGTCTGGTCCATTACAATCATACTCCTGGCGCTACTGACGACTGGCGCATCGGGGCTCGTCCTTTACGAATATGGGATGCGTGATCGCGTGATTGCCGGTCTGATGAAGCCAGTGCTGAAGCACGTGCAGAAAGATGGACAGTTGGACGAACAAGCCCTGACAGTCTTGGTCGAATTGGGGGAACAGAGTCAACCGGGCGAAGACCGGCAGATGATCCTGAACACGCTGGGCGAACTGACGCAGCAGATACGCGGGAATAGATTTTATCGAGGCGATTCACTTGAACCGCTCATCGACGGGCTGAAGAACATTCTCGTGTCTGTCCCGCCAGGAGACCCGAAGAATTTCCGGACGGCGGTTGGAATATTGCAGGAAATCTTGATGACACCGCCCGCTTCGCCGGAGCAGCGTTCCTCGGACTTGTTCTACGCCATCCGCGCGCTCAGCGAACTGAGCCGCGCCGCGTTGACGCACATTGAACAAGCCAGCGAGATAGAGCATCTAGTACTCGTGTGCACCGGGTCGTTGCAGACAGCGCTAGTCTTTTACCCGGCGGCGACAACTGAAGTCAGTCAGGCGCTGTTCGAAATCGGAATCGCGGCGATGGGAAAAAAGCAGCCGCTCGCCGCCATCGCGGCGCTCGACAAACTGTTTTCGCTGGTGGAGGAGAACGAACCGGCGAGTGGAGAACTCGTCGCCGATATGCTGGGACTAGCGTCCCATTTTTGGGCGGGTGGAGAAACCGCACGCCAATACGTCGAAGCGAGACTGACGTCGACTAAAGGCGATCTGGAGCAGACGCGGCGCAAAGCGCTACAAGCCGCGCGCGATCACTGCGCGCAGACGATGCAATTCGAGACCGCGGACAATCTGGACAAGATGATGGCGGGGCTGCGAAAAATCTAATGGGGGACGCACAAACACTGACGAACACTGATTCTCTTTTCTGTGTTTATCTGTGTTCGTCAGTGTCCAATTCCGCACGATCAGCGCGCGCTAATCTTCACCCACTCCACCGCCGCCGCGACGTTCGGCTCCAGCGCGCCGATGCCGACGACTTGTTGCGCGGGCATCGTCGCGCTCGCGCTCTCCAACGCGCTGCCCGGCGCTACGCCTTTCACGCCGATTACCGCGTGCGACCAGCGGAACTTGTCGCGCAAATCCTCGGTCGCGCCAATAGAGCGCAGCGCATTCACCGCCGCGTCCGACAAAAACCGCGATGCCTCGTCGCGTACGGCGACCGCGACGATCTTGCCGCTCGGAATCTGGTCGATGAACTGCGCCAGCCGCGCGGATTCTGCCGCTGACGCGAAGGTGTCGAACACCGCGGACGATTCCACCGCGCCAGTCTGCGGGTTGACGACGACGACGTTGTAGCCGCGCCCATTCTCCGCCGCGTCGACGCCGTTGACGAAAATGTGCGCGAAATCGCCGACCTCGCTGCCCGCGCTGCGAACGACGATCGACGCGGGCGCGACGACGCCGGTCTTGCCAATGGCGTAATCGCCTTCACGCACCGACGCAACCGGAACGAGAGCGTCAAATTGCAGAACGATTTCATTCATCCCCACTGCCCACTGTCCACTGTCCACTGTCCACTGGTACTCGCCCCAGCCCGGCTGTAATAACACCGTGCCGACGGCGTGACCATTGATGTTCACCGTCGCGCGCTGATTTGGCATCGGCGCGAACGCGCGGAAGGAAATCGTTTCATTGCCTGACGCGTCCAGCCGGACAAACAGTTTTGCTTCGCGCCGCGTCGCCCAGACCACGTCGCCGCCGAGCGCGCCCCAGCCCTCGGCAAAAGTCAGCCGCGCTAGCGGATCGTTCGCGCGGATCGTCGTCGGCGGCAGCGCTGCCAGCGCGTTCACACGGTACGCAATCGTCTTGCCGGTCGCGTCCGTCACGTCGTAGAATTTTGTCAGCGGCAGAACATTTTCGATGTACGCGCGCACGGCGTCGAGCGCGGCGCGGTTCTGCGGATCGCGCGGCGAATGCCAGACGACGTACCGCACGCCGAAAAAGCGCAGCACCGCCGGCGCGAGCGCGCGGTCGCGCTGAATCGTCGCATCGTCCAGCGTATGCCCGGTTTCGACCGCGATGATCGAGTTGATGACCGGCGCTTCGGTAAAGTACTGGAATTTCAGTTCGGGATTGCGCGAGGTGTTGCCGCCGAGAATCGGATGATGGTGCTCCGTCTGGTACCACTGCTCGAACATCATTTCAGAGTCAATGGTGCCGGTCATCCGGAAACCATTGCGCCACGCGAGCGGAATTTCCAGCACCGTGAAATCGCCCGTGTCCTGCGCGATAGTTTGGTAGACGGCTGGAATTTGGAAATTGGACGTTGGAAGCGGGATGGACAAATGCTCAAACAAAGTAAAAAGCAAAAAGCTAAAAGCGATAAGTGGAACCCACTTTTGACTTTTTCCTTTTAGCTTTTGACTTAAGTACGCCATGCCGTATCCGACAAGAATCGCGAGCGCAAGCGTCACCATCACGCTCCAACGGCTGGGATAGCGATTGCCTTTGATGAAGGGGATTTCGAGCAGCAGGTTGAACGGCAGAAACGGCGCGGGAATCGCGCTGCCGTTGACGCGCAAATCCGGACCGAGCGTGAGCAGAACAAAGATCGCGCCGAAGACGCCCCAGATTCGCGCGCGCGGCATTTTCCACAATGCTATCACGGCGAGCACCAGCGCGGCAAAACCGAGGTACGCAAAATTGATGTACGCAAAATGGAACTGTGCTTCCAGCCCGCCAAAAATCGGATGCAGGTGACTCGGCACGAAAAACCCAAGCGCATCGTTGGAAAAAACATCGGCGAAACCTTGCCCGCGTTGAATGAAATCGCCTTCGGTCAGCATATCCTGAATCATCGCCGCGAGAATGGGCAGCATGGGGATGGCGAAAACGATGGCGGCAACGACGAAAGAGGAAAGACGAAGGGCCGCTTCGCGCGACCGAGGGCGAAAACGATTCGCGATCAGCCAATAGACAAGATATAGCACAGTGGAAATGATGAGGAACGACGCGAAGATGAATTCGCTCAGGGCTTGAAAGAGGAGAAAGAGTCCAAGCAGAAAACCAAAGCGAAGCGCGGTGCGAGGGGCAAGGGGCGAAAAACGCGTGTCCGTCAGCTTGAGCAAAAACAAAACGTAGAATGGAATCCATTGCGACGACGCGATGTTGAACTGTCCGAGCGACGCGTAGAGAAATTTGTTCGACGAGAACGCGTACAGCGCGCCGGCGGCGAACGCGGCGAGCTCGATCTCTCGCCCCTCGCCCCACGCCCCACGCAGCAAATACTTGACCAGCAGATATGCGCCAAACCCGCTCAGCGCGAACGACAGCAGCAGGTTCACGTTCGCCGCAACGACGAGGTTGAACACGAATTGGACTGGGATGGCAAGGAATGCGTTGAGGTACGTCAGCGTGTAGAACGCCAGGTTCAGCCCGATCGGGTAAAACATATAGTCGGTATAGATCGGGCTTGTACCAAGATGAAGGATGGCGTACGGCACCCACCACAGGTTCCACGCCAGCGCGGGATCGTCGCTCCCGTTGCCGGCGACGCGCGTGGCGAAATGCAAAATCAGGGGATAGGTCAAAACGATCGCGAGGAAAAGATACGCGACGAGCGCAAGAACATCCGCGCGGTACTTTCGCAAAGAAGACATTGGTTAGACGCGCGCAGCGTCACGACCCGGCACCTGGTGACAATGGCGGCAGCGCGCTTCGTAGACCTCGCTCGCGCCGACGAGAATCACGGGGTCGTCGTATTTCGCCGGCGCGCCGTTGATGAGGCGCTGCGTGCGCGACGCCGGCTCGCCGCAGACGACGCAGATCGCGGAGAATTTGTCGACCGTTTCGGCTTGCGCCATCAACAGCGGCATCGGACCGAACGGTTCGCCGCGAAAATCCATATCCAGACCGGCGACGATGACGCGCACGCCGCGATCTGCCAGCGCATGCGCGACCTCGGCGATCTTCCAATCGAAGAACTGCGCCTCGTCAATCGCGACGACCGTCGCGTCCGGGTCTATCTTTTCGAGAATTTGCGCGGCGTTCTGCGCCGGAATCGCGCCGACCATCATGACGTTGTGCGACGCGACCTGGCTTTCGCCATACCGCGTATCGAGCCGGTGCGAAAAGACCTGGACGCGCTGCTTGGCGATCTGGGCGCGTTTGACGCGCCGGATCAATTCCTCGGTTTTGCCGGAGAACATCGACCCGCAGATCAATTCGATGTGACCCCGCGCGCGTTCACGTTCACGGGCTGCGTCGTTCATGCGCTCATCCTCCCCGCGAAAAAAAGAGACAGAGGATTTCTCTGTCTCTGGCGTATCGACTTATTTCGTTGGTTTTTTCGTAGCGCTACTCTTAGGTTTGGCAGCCGCAGGTTTCTTCGCGGCGGCTTTGGGTTTCGCCACTTTAGCAGCCGTCGGTTTCCTCGCAGTGGTTTTCTTCGCGGCGGGCGGCTTGCCTGCCGCTTGTTCTTCCTCTGCCGGCGCTGCCGCAACGACTTCTTCGACCACGATGACTTCGGTTGGCGTCTCGACTACCGCAACCGATTCAGCGACAACCTCCGCTGGCGGCTCTTCGACTGCCGCGACCGGCTCAGCGACGACTTGCGCTGGCGGTTCCTCGACCGCGGCGACCGGCTCAGCGACGACTTGCGCTGGCGGTTCTTCGACCGCGGCGACCGGCTCGGCGACAACTTGCGCTGGCGGTTCCTCGACCGCGGCGACCGGCTCGGCGACAACTTGCGCTGGCGGTTCCTCGACCGCGGCGACCGGCTCAGCGAC
>DAIDTM010000524.1 GCA_027457205.1 Anaerolineae bacterium
CTCCGCGCTGAAGAACGTGCGGACGATGGTGATGAGAAAGATCATCCCGCCGAGCAGGAGCAAGATTTTTGGCACGTCGAGGAGAAAGAACGCGACCGCGTCGCCCAGATGTGAGCCGCGCTGCAAGCCCAGCGCACTGTACGTGAGATATTCCGTAAACGGTTGCAGATAGGTGTAGGCGAGGTACCACGCGATTGCCGCACTGCCCAGCGTGAAATAGGTGCGCGTATTGGCGCGCGGGGTTGCTGAAATTTCACTCGTTGCCATTTGAAATCCTTTTAATTCTATTTTTTGAATATAAGTGCGCCCGAAAAAACCGCGCCGCGTTTCCGCCGCGCGGTCTCTGAGTCCGATCTACGCGTTAGCCCGTACGGGCTTGAACCACGCTCGCTTGATCCACAACGCCACATACACCAAGCCGATCAGCACCGGCACTTCGATCAGCGGACCGATGACGGCTGCCAACGCTTCTTGCGAGGCGATGCTGAACGTGCCCACCGCGACCGCGATCGCGAGTTCAAAGTTGTTGCTCGCTGCCGTGAACGATTGCGTCGCCGCCAGTTCGTACGGGAATTTGCGCCAGAGCGACAGCCCGAACGAGAGAAAGAACATCACGACAAAATAGACGAGCAGTGGAATCGCGACGCGCAGCACGTCGAACGGCGCGGCGAGGATCTTGTCGCCTTGCATCGAGAACATCACGACGATCGTGAACAGCAAGCCGATCATCGCAGTCGGTCCCAGTCGCGGCATCAGGCGCGTTTCGTACCATTCTGTGCCGCGCGTGCGGAGAAAATAGAAACGGGTAAGGATGCCCGCCGCCAGCGGAATGCCGAGAAAGATCAGCACGCTCTTGGCGATGTCCCCCATCGATATGTTGACCGCCGTGCTTTGCATTCCAAACCAACTGGGCACAACCGCGAGAAAAAAGTAGGCAAGCGGCGAGTACATCACGATTTGGAAAATGCTGTTCAGCGCGACGAGTACCGCGCAGTATTCGCTATCGCCGCCCGCCAGCATGTTCCAGATCAGCACCATCGCGATACAACGCGCCAAGCCGACGATGATGAGCCCTGTGCGAAAGTGCGGCAGGTCGGGCAGAAAGACCCACGCGAGAATGAACATGACGATGGGACCGATGAGCCAGTTCAGAATGAGCGACACGCCAAACTGCTCCCACGCCTGTGCGACCTTGCCCAGTTCCTCGTACTTGACCTTCGCCAACACGGGATACATCATCCACAGCAAGCCAATCGCAATCGGGAACGAGACGGTGCCGATGGAGAGCGCATTGAAAAGGTCTTTAATGCCCGGCGCGACCGCGCCGAGAAGCACACCCAGCGCCATCGCCGCGAAAATCCAGAGCGGCAAAAAGCGGTCGAGCAGGGACAGCCGTTGAAAGACGCCGACCTGTGGTTGGGTGATTGTAGCTGATTGAGCCATTGGGTTCTCCTGTGATCAGCGGATAGTGGGTAGTGGATAGTGGTTAGATTTACTGCTCACTACCCGCTACTCACTGTTCACTGTCTTTACACCAGCGCGCTCGTGATCCAGGTCGTCACCTCGGCTTCGCTGGGAATGCGCCCCGCGCACACGAGCTTCTCGTTGACGACGAGACCGGGCGTCGCCAGAATCGGATACGCCATGATCTCTTTCATCTCCGTGACTTTGAGAAACGTGGCGTCCACGTCGAGCGTCGCCACCGCGCGCTTGGCGATCTGCTCAACCTTTTGGCAGTTCGGGCAACCCGAACCGAGGATTTTGATCGTCAGCATAGTTCCTCCCGTATGGATTTCAGATTTCAGATTGAGCGTTTCGCCATTCGCTATTCGACTACGATTTCAGGTTCGACGATCACGTCGCTCTTGACCGAATTCGCGACGAGCGAATATTTCTGCGCCGATTGGAGCGCGCGGCGAGTCCGGTTTTCGTCGCATGCCTTCACTCGAATTCTGGGACGCAGGACGATCTGGGTGAACAGCTCGGTGCGATCCAGCTCAATGACTTTTGTGCCTTCAGCGTCGCATTCGTACGAAACGAGCGGAATCTTAAAGCGTTCGCACGCCCACAAAAACATCATCATCACGCACGTATTCGCCGCGGCGACGAACGCATCTTCGGGCGTCATTACGCCCGCGTGCCCGTGCGCGTCGGGCGGCGCGGAGAAATCCATCGCCGCGCCGTTGCCGCAGAGGAGGTGTCCCCAGTGTTCGCCTTTCCATGAAACCGTTGTATGGTAAGTGTAGGTTTGCATTTTCGATTTTCGATTTGTCATTTGCTCATTGCCTCACGCCGCTTCTTCCAAGAGCGCCAGCAATTTCTCGCGTTTCTCCCGATACGCGTCGGTGAAGAGCGGCGCGCATTGCTCGATCTCCACTTCGCCTGCCGTCACCTTGAGCGCAAACGTGAAACAGGTTGATTGACCGCACACTTTGCAGTTCGTCGCCGGCAAAAGTTTGTACACGTCCATCGGCTTGAGCCGCTGGCGCATTTCGACGCTTGGCGTGATCTCGGCGCGGCGTTCCCAGGTCTGGTTGACGAGGTCCGCGACGCGCTGCACTTCCACTGCCGCCGCATCCTTATCGCGGAGATTGCTGATCGCGATTTCGCGCGGGCGGATCGCCACCGAATGCCCACCCATGCGCCACGGCAGCGCGCGGGCGGCGTGATTGTAGATGGCACCCTTGAGCGTTGCATTCAAATAC
>DAIDTM010000525.1 GCA_027457205.1 Anaerolineae bacterium
CCGATGCTGACGATCACTCCGACAGTCACTGCAACTCCAAGCCGATGACTTTTCATCGCCTGCGCGGATGGATCGCGCAAAACAAACACGATGTTGCGGCGGCGCTCCTCCTGGTCGCCTGGCCCTTTCTCTATTTTTTCCCCGCGACGCTTCGGCAAGCGGCGTTTGCATTCGGCGACCTCTCGCTCTTTTTTATTCCCACGCATCTGGCGTACGCCGACGCGCTGCGGCAATTCCGCCTGCCGCTGTGGGAACCGCGCATCCTGGACGGCTTTCCGCTCTTTGCCGAAGGACAGATCGGCGCGCTGTATCCGACGCATCCTTTTCTGTACGGTCTCTTGCCGATTGACCTCGCGACGAATTACGACATCCTGATTCAAATCGCCTGGGTCGCGCTGGGGACGTACCTGTTCGCGCGCGCTTTGCGGCTTTCGCCGCCGGCGGCGTTTCTCGGCGCATTCGCCTTCAGCACGGGCGGATTTTTTATTCCGCGGCTTCAACATCTGAGCATACTGGCAACCGCCGCATGGCTGCCGTGGCTCTTGTGGGGTTGGGAAAAATTCGAGACCGCGCCGAACCGCTCAAGCCGGCTGCGTTGGTTTGCGCTCCTCGCGCTGTTCAGCGGCATTCAATTGACCGGCGGGCATCCGCAGTTCGCGTTTCTCAGCGCGATCTTGGTCTCGCTCTACGCGCTGGTGCGGTGGCGGCGCGATGAATTCGCGGTGCGATCACAGAATCTACTCCGCGAATATTTTGATCCGTCGCATTTGATCCCGGTCATTCTCTTTTTTGCGCTTGGCGCGGCGTATGCCGCCGTACAATTGCTGCCGACGTTAGAATTGTCGTCGCTCAGCGACCGCGCAACCGGACTCTTGCCCAAATTCTTCACCGCGTTCTCTCTCCGTCCAGTTCATTACCTGATGCTGCTCAATCCATTTTTGCTAGGCAATCCCTACCCCAAGGTCTCGGTCGAAGTGATCGGTTACATTGGGTTGTTGCCGCTGCTTCTCGCGGTAGGCGCGCCGCTGGTCCGCCGGGATCGCCGCGTCGTATTCTTTGCGTTGATCGCGCTGGTCGCGCTGTTCATGGGCTTGGGCGATCAGAACATTGTCTATCGTGGAATGCGTTACCTGCCGCTGTTCAACTATTTTCCCGTGCCGTCGCGCTTTTTCTTTTGGTACACTTTTGCGGCGGCGCTGCTCGCGGCGATGACGTTCGATGTCCTGCTTGCCCGCGCGCGCGCGGCGGCGCGGTGGACGCGCGCGCAAAAGGTTGCGCTCGGTGTTATCGTCGCGCTGATTGCCGCGCTCGTTGCGCTGGTACCGGCGTTGCCGGTGGAGACCTGGCTTGCCATTTGGGTATGGCTGCCGGTGGCGCTGGCGTGTTTTGCCGCGTGGATGGCACTCGGCGCGCGGCGCGGTCTGTTCGCGCGCGAGACGCTGGCGATGCTGGTGATTGGCGTGACGGTGATCGATCTGGGCTTGTTTGCCGCGGTCTATGCCAAAACGTATGACGAAATGGTTCCGCTCGCGGATTTCTACGCCCAGCCGCGGTCGCTTTCGGTCCTGAAAAATCTTTCGCTGCAGGACGGACGCGTGCTGACGAGTCTATGGATTTATCCGGTGCCCGACGCGATGCGCGAGAGTCTGTATCCGAATATCTCGCTGACCTACGGCGTTCCCAGCGCGATGGGCTACACGCCGCTAATTCCGCAGCGCGTGAGCGAATATCTGGACCGCATCAACGCGCCGATGCTGAACTTGAGCAACATCCGGTACTATCTGGTTCCCCAGTTGTTGCCGGTGGACCCGCAAACGGAAGGCGAAGACCTGACGAACATTTTCGCGCCGGACTATATCCGACATTTGATGACATTCCCGGCTACGCCGGTATCGAAGGTCAAGATCATTTCGTCGTTGGCGCAGTCGGTTGGCTTTCATTACGGAGATCCGGTCGCGCAAGTCAGTCTGATCACTCAAGACGGCGGACAGTACACGTTTCCGCTGCGCGTCGGAATCGATACGGCAGAATGGGCGTACGAGCGCAGCGATGTGCGCCGGGCGATCCAGTATCCGATGCCGCCAGTGGCGACGACGTTTCCGGCGTTCTCCGCGTTCCCAGTCCAGCAGCACGTGGGGCACAACTATCTCGCGCAGTTCGACGTGTCGCAGAATGGACAGCCGCGCCAGGTGACCGGCGTCTTTATCACGCCGCTCATCGATGCGGGCTTGATTCACATCGAGCGGCTATCGTTTGTCTCACCCAATGGCACCGAGACTTCGCTCGCGCATCTGATCGGGCGGAGCGATCAGACGCTGATCTATCGCGACGCGCAGTACGTTACGGTGTTCGAGAATCCCGATGTGCTGCCGCGCGCGTTCCTCGTTCACAACGCCCACCTCGCGGGCGATGCTGCCGCGCTCGATGAGATGACCCAGGACGCGTTCACGCCGCGCCAGACGCTGATTCTTGCGGATGGCGCGCCGATGCCGGGCGCTGGCGCGCAGCGCGCCGACGAGCAGGTGCAGATCGTCGATTACGAGCCGGAGCGTGTCGTGTTGTCGGTTCACGCGAGCGCGCCGGGTTACGTCTTATTGTCCGATGCGTGGTATCCGGGCTGGACGGCGCGGCTGGACGGCGCGGCTGCGCCGATTCACCGCGCCGATTTGATCTTTCGCGCGGTACAGGTGGACGCCGGCGTCCATCAGATCGTGTTGGAGTACCGTCCTACAACGTTCTACGTTGGCGCGGCGGTCAGCGCGCTCGCGGTCCTCGTTTTGATCGGCATCGTTCTGATGAGCCGCCGCGCGTAAAGTTCTGTCAAAGATGTATCTTGTCATTTCGACGAGCTGTTCTTGCGACAAGGAATCCCGTTTTCATACTTGGAGATTTCTCGCTCCACTCGAAATGACACGGTACGTTTGACTTTGACACTGCTGTGATTTCTGGCGATGGGCATTGACAGCGCGCGGGCGGCTTGATATAATTTTGTCGTCGTTATCTAATCCCCACCCGGCGGTGTGCCGGGCTTGCTCCCAGGGTCAAAGGAGGATCCTATGTTTGGTTCAACCATCGTCGATGTTGCCATTGGGTTGATCTTCTTCTATTTTCTCTTCAGCGTGATTACTTCTCACATCAACGAGTTCATCGCGACCAGAATGCAGTGGCGCGCCAAAGACCTGGAGAATCAAATCCGCCACATGCTGGGCGATCCCGAGCTCGCCAACAAGGTGCTGCAGAATCCAATGATCACATCCATCACCAGCAAAAGCGGCAAGCCCTCCTACATTCCGCCGAACACGTTTGCGCTCGCGGTGTTTGATGCCTTTGTCCCGGAGGGGCAGAGCGCGAATGTCTTTGACCACGTGCGCGCGGGGGTGGCGAATAATGTGCCGAAGAACAAAGCCAGTCAGGCGGTGTTGAGCATCGTCGACCGGGCGGATGGCAATTTGACCACCGCGCGCGCGGGCGTGGAAGACTGGTTCAACGCGTCGATGGATCGTCTGTCCGGCGAATACAAACGGC
>DAIDTM010000526.1 GCA_027457205.1 Anaerolineae bacterium
ACAAAACGCCCCCAAGGGCATTGGCGCCAATCCGGGCGACTCTGGACCGGGTTTTTCCGGCAAGAACAACGGTCTAGGTAATTCAAAGAATGGTCCGCCGGGAAAAGCAAAAGGACGGTAGGACCGTTCCACGGTCACTCAATTCCTGTGCCTGAAAGCGCGAACTTCTGGGCGGCTTTCCTGGTGAGTCTCCTGCCCAAAATACCCGTTTCGCCGACCGGTGACGAGTGGCAGAATGTGCGTGGCTCAAAGTGGAACTGGACGCGCCGCGAGCGATTTGATTTCCACGGGCACGCCCGCCACCATCAAGAATACGTCGTCGGCTTCGCGCGCCACGCGCTGATTGAAGACGCCCAACCGATCGCGATACACGCGGCCCAACGGATACGCAGGCACAAGGCCCATCCCGACTTCGTTCGATACGACAATCATCTCTACCGAATGAGTGCGCTTCCACGCGATCAAAGCATCCACCTCGTCCGTCAGCCGCGCTTCCGCTCCGCTTTCGTCCGTCAATAAAACATTCGAGACGAGCAACGTTAAACAATCAATCACGACCACCTGTGGTTCACCCTGCGCGTTTTGCAGTGTCCGCGCAACTTCTCGCGGCGCTTCGAGGGTTTGCCACGCGGCGGGGCGTCGCGCGCGATGTGCCTCAATCCGTGCGCGCATCTCCTCGTCGCGCGCTTCGGCGGTGGCGACAAAGACAACCGCATCGCCGCCGCGTTTTCGCGCCAGCGCTTGGGCGAAATCGCTCTTGCCGCTGCGCGCCCCGCCCAGGATCAATGTGAGTCGTTGAGCCATCTTGCGAACACCTCGCCTTAGCGGATCGCCGCAACACCAACTAACAACACGGCGACTTCAACACTTTCGCAGACCATCCCATAAATGTCGCCCGTCAACCCGCCGAGCCGCGCCACGGCGAAGCGCGCGATGACCGTCGTCACGGCAAATGCCCCAACCAAGCCAGCGAGGCCGAATGCGCCGCAGATGGCTGCCGCCAATGCGGCGAAGCCCGTCGCGACCAAAAGCTCGCGACGCGTTAGACCTGCACTAAATCTCACCGCCATGCCGTCGCGCCGCGCGAGTGGATACGCCGCGGCATACACCATCGCCCAACGCCCCACCACGGGCGCCAGCACAATCGGCGCGAAGGAATGAACGCTCGCGACCGCGGCGACCTTCGTGATGAGCTGGAGCGCCAAGCCGACCGCGCCGAATGCGCCGAGATGCACGTCGCGCAGGATTTCCAAGCGGCGCTCGCGCGTCGTCGCGGCGAAGAGACCGTCGCAGGCATCCGTGAACCCATCAAGGTGCAGCGCGCCCGTGAGCGCCGCCCACAGCGCGATGAGCAGCGCCGCCGCGACGAGGTCGGGAAAAAACAGGCGCAACAAGAAATTCGCGGCGGCGAGCACCAGACCGATGATCAGTCCAACCAGTGGGTAATACGCGAGTGCACGCGCGGAAATATTCGCCTCGCGCGGGGCGAGCGGGATCATCGTCAAGAGCGAAAGGGCAATCCGAAAATCATCCATGGTTTTTCACAAGTTGGCGAATCGCGTCCATATCCAAATGCGTGCGCACGATGTCTGCCAGCCGATCGTACGCGGTTCCGCGATCAAACCGCGTGTTGGTTGCTGCGCGGGCGAGGCCGCGCCGCGCCGCGAGATTTGCCAGGAGTGTTCGGCGCAATGCGTCGTTCTCGAACAAGCCGTGAAAATACGTCCCCGCCATCCAGCCGTCTGCCGCCACCACGCCGTCGAAATCGACCACAACGTTTTCGCCGCGCGCGGTCACGCGCAACAAGGGTGCACCATTGTCGGGAGACGGCGTACGCCCCATGTGAATTTCATAGCCCGCGATTTCGAGATCACGCGCATTTGCCAAGAGCCCGTGATTGGCGACGACGCGTGCGCGCGCCCGCAAGGTCTGTTTCTCCGCCGCGAATGTCGTGACCACGGGCAGTAAAGCCAAGCTCTCCACCAACGGTTCGTCCGATTCGACCCGGTCAGGATCGTGGATGGCGATCCCCAGCATTTGATAGCCGCCGCAAATACCGAGTGTTGGTGTGCCCGCACGCGCTAACTCGACCATGCGCGCGGCTAAACCGCGTTCGCGCAAGAATTTCAAATCGGCGATCGTCGTCTTGGTGCCTGGCAAAATGATCAGATCGGGCTGCCGCAAATCGTCGGCCCGATCCACAAAGCGCACGGTCACATCTGGCTCTGCGCGCAACGGATCGAAATCGTCAAAGTTGCTAATGTGGGGCAGCCGGATCACAGCAACGTCAATACTGTTCACTGATGATTGTTCACTGCTTACTGTTTCCAGCGCCACCGAATCTTCGTCCGCGATCCGCAGGTCGCGGATGAACGGCACGACGCCCAGCACGCGCACACCGCTGCGCGCTTCCAAGATTCTCACGCCGTCGTCGAACAAGTGCGCGTCGCCGCGGAATTTGTTGACGATGAAACCCTTGACGCGTGCGCGTTCGCTTGCTTCCAACAAGGTATGGGTGCCGATCAGTTGCGCGAAAATCCCGCCACGATCAATATCCCCAACCAACAGCACAGGCGCGTCCGCGTATTCGGCAATCGCCATGTTCACCAGGTCGCCGAGGCGCAGGTTTAGTTCGGCAGGACTGCCCGCGCCTTCGATCACGACCAGGTCGTACTTCGTGCGCAGTGCATCGAGCGCGCGCGTGACGGTGTCCCATAATTCGCCGCGCCGACGCATATATTCGCCCGCCGGAAGCCGCGCCCACGGCTTGCCCATCACGACGATCTGCGCGAACGAATCGGCTTCCGGCTTGATGAGCACCGGATTCATCTCGGCCGTCACGTCCACGCCCGCGGCTTCGGCTTGCATCGCCTGTGCGCGTCCGACCTCTCGTCCGTCGCGCGTCGCATACGAATTGAGCGCCATATTCTGCGCTTTGAACGGCGCAACGCTAAAACCGTCCTGTTTGAAAATACGGCACAGCGCGGCGACCATCAAGCTCTTGCCGACCGACGACATCGTCCCTTGAACCATCAGCACTTGCGCGCTCATCGTATTCCTATTCCCGGTAAATGCGCGGTGTCATTCAACCGCGACACGATGGCTCCGTTCGAATACAGAGATACCTCTGAGATCGACGCGCTGTCGAATTGCAGTTGCCAGTAGGACGACAATTCGATGCCCAACCACGTGCACAGCAGCACCTTGAGACAGCCACCGTGCGTGACGATGAGCACGCTCTCATCCGTGTGTTGCGCTGCAATGCGCTCAATCGCGCACATCGCCCGCGTCTGCAATTGCCGCAGACTCTCACCGCCCGGCGGCGGCGTGTCCACGAAATAGGCGGGGAGTGGATCGGCATCGCGAAAGTAACGGCGACGCACTTCCGTATAGGTCAATCCTTGCCACTCACCCAGGTTCGCCTCGCGCAATCGCGGCTCCAGCGCCACCGGTTGCCCCAATCGGTCTGCGACGATCTGGGCTGTGTAGCGGGCGCGCGCCAAGTCGCTCGCGTAAATCGCATGAATCGACTCGCTCGTTAATCGCTCCGCGAGGCACTTGGCTTCCACTTGCCCGCGCGCGCTCAACGGCACATCCACCTGTCCTTGATAGCGCGCCGCGTCGTTCCAGGTGGTCTCACCGTGCCGCACCAGAAGCAAGCGCGTCACAATGACTCCAACACCGACACGAGCCGCGCATTTTCCTCAGGTCGTCGTGTGGCTATGCGGATAAACGTGGGCAAACCAAACGATGCGCCATGGCGTACGAGAATATTCCGTTCCAATAATTTCCGCGCGAACTCCGCAGCAGAAGGTACTGGCAGTAGAAAGAAATGGACGCGCGAGGGCAGTGGCGTGAACCCAAGTCGCGCCAGGTCGTTCGCTAAATCGTTTTTGGCGTGCGCCAGCGCCGCCAGCGAATCGCGCAGGTGTCCTTCATCACACAGCGCGGCGATGGCCGCGACTTGCGCGAACGCGTTCACGCTCCACGGTGGCTGCACTTTTTCGAGCGCGGCGATGATGGTCGGCGCCGCCGCCGCGTATCCGACGCGCAATCCGGTCAGCGCGTAATCCTTGGTCAGCGAACGCAGGACGATCAGGTTATCGAAGGCGCGCAGTTCACGCGATGACCACGCGTGGGCGACGAAGCGAACGAACGCTTCGTCCAACACGAGCAACGTATCGGGACAACCGCGCAGCAACTGCTCAATCGCGTCGCGTTCGATGTACGTTCCGGTGGGATTATTCGGATTGCAGAGAAACAGGAGCCGCGGCTTGACTTGGTGCGCGAATCGCATCAGCGCGTCAATGTCGAGCGCAAAATCTTCCTCCGGGTGGGTGCGCCAGGGAATCACCTCCGCGCCCATGATTGCCGCGGCGGTGGCATACTCTCCAAAGGTCGGCTCGACGACGAGCACGCGATCGCCCGCGCGCAGATACGTGACGGCGAGATGATAGATCAACTCCACCGAGCCGTTACCGACCAGTACCTGGCGCGTGCTGACTCCTTCGACTTGCGCTAACACCTGGCGCAGCGGCGTGGCGCGCGGGTCGGGATGTTGACCGATGGACACCAGGCGCATCGCGTCCCAGATGCACGGCGAGGGACCGAAGGGATTGACGTTGGAGCTAAAGTCGAGCAAGTCTGCTCGGTGCGCGCTGTGAAAGCCACCGTGCGTCACGGGCAGCACGCCGTCGATCTCTGGGCGTGGTCGAATTGGCATTGTTTGACCTACACATTTTCTGCCACAGAAACACACAGAATTTCACAGAAGGTTTTGCTTTTTCCGTGTGGTTCTGTGTGGTTCTGTGGCTAATCTGAGAATCTGACATTGCCAAACTAATCGCCGCGACGAACCCAGTGCACCAACACACTCGCCGCGACACCCAGCCCTAACGCGAGCGACACCATCTGCGCGGCGCGGCGAAGGTCGCGTGGTTGCGGCGCGCGTCCATTTTCATTGAGGCGATAGTATCCGACTTTTTCCAGCCGCACGTCGAGTGCGCCTGCCATCGCGCTCATCGGATAACCCGCATTCGGGCTGGCCGTGCGCGCATGATCGCGCCGCATCGTATTCCACGCACGCCGCGCATCGCCGCCAGCGAAGCGTGTGGCAACCATAATTAACAGTGCGATGAGCCGCGACGGGACCCAGTTCAGCGCATCGTCGAGCCGCGCGGGAATCTTGCCGAGAAATTCGTAACGCCCGTGGTAGCCGATCATCGCGTCCAGCGTATTGACCGCGCGGTACGCGAACGCGCCAGGAAGACCAAAGAGCTGGTAATACAAGAGCGGCGCGATGAACGAGTCGCTCGCATTTTCCGCCAACGATTCAATCGCTGCCGCGGCAAGGGACGACGTGTCCAGTTCCGAGGTGTCGCGGCTCACCAGCGCACGCAAATCGAACCGCGCCGCATCGATCTGCGCCACGTCCAGTTCGCGCCGAACATTTTCGCCTGCGTGAATCAACGCGCGCCACGCGAAGCTGGTCTTGAGCGCGACCGCCAGACCGATCACCGAGGTGACCTTGGGCACGCCAAGCCGACCGCGTGGGCGTAAGGCGCGTTCGAGCGCGAACGCCGGTAGCGCCGCCAACGCCACTCCGCTCGCGGCGATGCCCGCGCCGTAAAGCAACTCGGCAGATGGACTGTCACGCGGCGCGCGGCGTTCCAGCGCGTGTACGAATCGTCCGAACCACGCGACGGGATGCAACGCATTCGGCGGCTCGCCCAACACCCAATCGATTGCCACAGCCAGAATCACGACGATGGAATGCATGGCTACCTCAGGGCATCCTGCATCGCGCGCCGCACCGCTCGCCCGATGAGCGCGCCGGCGGGCGAAAGCGCTCCGGCGTACTCGAAGCGCGCGCCGCGCTCGGTCGTCGCGCTCACGATCGAATCGGTGCTCGTGCCGCTGGCAAATCCGCCGTGCGGCGCGCGGACACTGGCTTCCACCAATGCCAGCGTCTTCGCTTCCGTCGCGGTGATGACGGCATTGACCCTCGCCGCGGGTGTGAGCGCGGCATTGATCAGCAAGATCGAATTGATTGTCTGAAGACGACCTCTGGTCGTGCTCGGTCGCCCTTCCGCTGGCGGACTTACCCCCGCTGCAGTGGGATTGCTCAGCCCGACGGTCACGACCGCGACGACCGTTACCTCCGCGTGCGTTTCGACGGTGCCGCGCGCATCCTGCGTCCGCGCCGCCGTCATCAGCCCGACGAACGGCTCGGCGATACCGAGGCGCGCGGCGAACGCGCTTAAATCGTCTTCAGGTCGCGGGGCATTGTAATCTTTGCGCACGTGCATGTTGATGATCTGGCGCGCCGCGCGCAATTCGCCGCCGACGACAGCAGAACTCAGCACCGCCAACGGCTCTTGGCTTGTGATATGCACCGCGGTCTCGTCAATCGAAATGGTGATGCCAGGTATCGCGCAGGGCTGCATCGGTCTCATTGGATTGTCAGGCGGGTCACTTGATCGCGCGGCTGGAAGGCAAGCACACCAAAGGAGCAAACCGAGACGCACAGCCCGCACTGGAAACACGAATCCGCCTCCACACGCGCCACCCCTTTGGGCGGGGCGGTGATGGCGTCGTAAAAGCAGACCCTTTCGCAGAGCGTACAGCCCGTGCACCGTTCGGCATCCACGCGCGGACATTCCTCGGTTTGGGTCACCACGCGCTGTCCCTGTCCGTACTTTTTCAGATAAAGTCCCTGCACCTCCCGAATGTCGCGGTAGCCGTGCTTGTCCAGCCAGTTGGACGCTTCCTGGGCGATGCGACCGTATACCGACTGACCTTTGAGCAACGCGGCAGTACACACTCCGACCAGGGAAGCGCCCGCCATGAAGAACTCGATGAGGTCTTCACCGCGACTGATTCCGCCGACACCGATGATCGGTTTGTCGCTGACCCTTGCCACTTCGAAGACACTGCGTACCGCTAGCGGCTTCAACGGCGGTCCCGAGATCCAGCCGTAGCCGAATTTCGATCCCAACACCGGCTCGGCGCGCTCGAGGTCAATCGCCAGCGTCGGACCGAAACTATTGATGCAGGCAAATCCATCCACATACGGATCCAGAATGCGCGCCGCCTCTCCCAGGTCGCCATAGTGCGGACTCAGCTTGGCGATGATTGGTATAGAGACCGACTCGCGCAAGGCGCGCGCTGTATCCGCCAGTTGACGCGGATCCAGATAATGAATCGAAAACTCGATGAGGTCAATGCCCTTGGCTTGCACCTTCGGTCCCAGCGCGCGCAGATCGTCGGCGCTGTAGCCAAGACTGGCAATGAGGGGCAGCCCATGCTCCCGCGCTGCCGCCGAGGCAATAGCGTACTCGCGTTCGAACCAGTCTTCCGGCGCTAGTTCACTCCACAGTTCCGTGTTCAGCAGCGCTCCGGAACTGTAACGATACATATCCGGGCGAGGTACTTCTGCCGCGCGGACAGAAATCGTCTTTGCCAGCAGTCCTCCGGCGCCACCCCGGGCAGCGCGGGCGATCTGATCGCCGGTGCCGACATTCGGGCCAGCTGCCGGGATGACTGGATTGCGAAATCGGTGTCCAAAAACTTTTACGGCCATCTGAGCCATTTTACCTGCCTGTTCGCTATTGTTTCTGTGAACTGCGGCTGAGCGCGGCGTCAAATCTCACGCGCTCTTCTCCGCCACGCCCGCGTCCGCGAACGTCGCCATCTCGTCGAGAATTTTGCACGCGGCGACGCACAGCGAAATCCCCAGCGCTGCACCCGTGCCTTCGCCCAGGCGCATATTCAAATCGAGCAGCGGTTCGAGCCGCAAATATTCGTGCGTGGCGCGATGCCCAATTTCGACCGAGCGATGCGCCGCGACGAGGTACTGCTGCACGGCAGGCGCAAGCCCGTACGCGACCAGCGCTGCCGCGCCAGAAATAAAACCGTCGATCACCACCGGCACGCGCCGCGCCGCCGCGCCGAGCATGACGCCCGCGAGTCCGCCAATTTCAAATCCGCCCACATCCGCCAACACATCGAACGCATCGTTCGGATTGGGACGATTGATCTCCAGCGCGCGTTCGATGGTCGCGATCTTGCGCGCTAGCCCTACGTCATCCACGCCGGTGCCGCGTCCCGTCACTTGTGCAACGGGACGGCGCGTGATTGCCGCGACGATGGCGCTCGACGCCGTCGTGTTGCCGATGCCCATATCGCCCGTACCGATGATGTCTGCGCCGCGCTCAATTTCGCGCGTGACGATTTCGATGCCCGCTTCGACTGCGCGCCGCGCTTCCTCACGCGACATCGCGGGACCAACCGAAAAATCACGCGTGCCTTTGGCAATCTTGCGGTCAACCAAGTCGGGATGCGCGTCCAGGTCGGCGGCGACGCCCATATCCACGACGACGACGCGCGCGCCGACGTGGCGTGCCAGGACATTGATCGCAGCGCCGCCGTGCAGGAAATTCGCAACCATCTGCGGCGTCACTTCTTGAGGGAATGCGCTAACGCCTTGCCGCACAACCCCGTGATCCGCCGCCATCGTGACGATGACCGGTTGCTTGAAGTGCGGACGTGGCTGCGCGGCGATGCCCGCCAGTTGAATCGAGAGCGCTTCGAGCCGCCCCAAACTCCCTTGCGGCTTGGTCAGTTGGTCGTGCCGCGCGCGCGCTGCCTGCATCGCCTTGTCGTCGAGCGGCGGAATCGAGCGAATGACATCGAGGACGCGCGACGCGTTTTCGGTCTCGGACAGATGGGATGACATGTTCTCTCCTTGAATCGCTATGATGGATTGGGACAACGCAGCCCAGTCGGGATGCTGCTCACAGCCCCAGCGTTCGTAATAAACGAGATCGGTCAGCGGCAAGCGGTGGCGCCAGCCGCGCGTCTCTAGTACAGGTCGTTCTGGAAAATCCTCCACGTAGCCCAGACACAGATACGCCACAGGAATGATGTGCGGCGGCATGTCCAGGATGGAACGCAATTCGGGATTTCGTAAGATGCTGACCCAGCCCACGCCGATGCCCTCCGCGCGCGCCGCCAGCCACAGATTCTGAATCGCGCCGACGGTGGAATAGACGTCGGTTTCAGGAATGCTGTTGCGACCGAGCACCACACCGCCGCGCGTCGGATCGCACGTCACGCACAGGTTCAGCGGCGATTCCAGAATCCCTTCCAACTTCATCGAAAGATACTGATGGCGGCGCGGTTCGTCAAAGAACAGCGCGGCGGCTTGGCGTTCTTTTTGAAACAATTCATGCACCCGCGCGCGCGTCGCATGGTTTTTGATGACGACGAAATTCCACGGTTGCATAAAACCGACGGACCCCGCATGATGCGCCGCGTCGAGGAGGCGCGCCAGCGCCAGGTCGGGGATCGGATCGGGTTTGAAACTTCGCATGTCGCGCCGCTCGAAGATCGCTCGGTAAACTCCCTTCTTTTCCGCTTCAGGGAATTCGTGCGCATTCATAGCGTTCTCCTCGCGCTTACGCAAACCCTTGCTGGATGATCTGATGAATTTGGCGCAGCCCTTCAAGGATAGCGGGACCGGGTTGCAAAAGGTGCGCCGATTTGATCTCGTAGACGCGTTGGTTTTTGATCGCCTCGATCTTGTCCCAGTTCGGACGATTCAAGATATTCTGCATATCCACTTTCTTGCCGCACCACGAGGCGATGATCATATCAGGATTGCGGCGCACGACCTCATCCGCCGAAATGATCCGCTCTTTGGCGCGATTGCCCTTGACATCGGGAAAGATGTCCTCGCCGCCCGCGATTTCGATCAGTTCGCCGACCCAGCCGATGCCGCTGATCAAGGGATCGTGCCACTCTTCGAAATAGACCCTGGGACGGCGCGGCAAGCGCACCGCGCTTTCTTGGATCGCCTCCATCGCGTTCTGCATCTCGTCTACCAGTTGACGTGCCGCGTCCACTGCGCCAACCAGCGAACCGAGCATCAGGGTCGCTTCGAGAATTCCACGCACGCTGCGTTGGTTCATCGTAAAGACGGTGAAACCCGCCTGAACAAGATCGCGCGTGATGGATGCTTGTACATCCGAGAACGCGACGACGAGATCGGGATGTACCGCGCTGATCTTTTCAAGGTTCACCGTCGTGTAGGTGCCAATCTTTTGCTTTTGGCGCGCTTCAGGCGGCTCGGTCGCGAAACCAGACACGCCGACAATCTTGTCACCCAAGCCAAGCCGATATAGGATGTCCACGCTTTCCGTCGTCGTGCAAACGATGCGCGCGGGGTACTCGATGTGATGCCAATCCGTGTTCATGGCGATTCCTTTCTCATGCTGGCTGCTGCGGATACAAAGCGCTCGGCAATGATTGGATACGCGAGAAAATGCAAATGCACGTACGACGCAAACACATTGCCGATCTGTGCGCCGTCGGTGCGCACTTCGCCCTGGAATTCGTTCGGCCCAAGTTCGTACGCGGACACTAAATCGGCTGGACGATTTTCCCAGGTCGAGTAATGGAATTCATGTCCGCGGATCGTCTCGCCCGCGCGCCAGAGCCAACTGTCACGCGTCGCGCGCACAGTGCGATATCCGAGCGTCAATCGTCCTTTCATTACCGACCGCCCTGGCAAAACCGCAACCATAGCGTGCGTAACGTTGCGTGCGTCCACAATTTCTTCCGTGAGGTACATCAACCCGCCGCACTCAGCGTACATTGGCATTCCCGCGCGAGACGCGCCGCGAATGGCATCGCGCATCGCCGCGTTCGCCGCGAGTTCTGCCGCGTAGATTTCGGGAAATCCACCGCAAAGATAGATCGCCTGGGTTCCGCGCGGCAGAGCCAAATCGTGCAATGGGCTGAAGAAGGCAATGTCCGCACCTGCGGCGCGCAGGAGATCGAGATTGTCTTCGTAGAGAAAGTTGAATGCCGCATCGCGCGCGATGGCGACGGTTGCAGGGAACGCACCAGAGCTTGGCGTGAAAGGATCGTAATCTGTAGTTGGTAATTGCGGCGCGGCGCGCGCCAGGTCGAGCACCTGATCGAGATTCACCGTTGCGGCGATTTTCTCGCACGCGGCATCGAGCCACCCGCGCCAGCGACCTGGCTCAAGCGTCGGAATCAAACCCAGGTGCCGCTCGGGCAAATAGAGCGCATCGTCCCGCGCGAGATAACCGACGACCGGTACGCCGACCTCTGACTCGATGGCCTCTTTCACCATGCGCGCGTGATTCTCGCTCCCACCGCGATTCAACAACACACCTGCCAAGCGCACGCGCGAATCGAAATCGCGCATGCCTTGCGCAATCGCCGCCGCGCTGCGTGCCATCGCGCTCGCGTCCAGAACGAGCAGCACGGGTGCGTCCAAGATGCGCGCGATGTGCGCGGTGCTGCCCGTATCGTCGCGACCCGCAAAGCCATCGAACAAACCCATCACACCTTCGATGAGCGCAAGGTCGGCATCGTGCGTTGCGCGCGCGAAGAGTTGCCGCACGCGTTCTTCGGGCAGCATCCACGCGTCGAGATTGCGGCAGGCGCGTCCCGCCGCTAGCGCGTGATAGGTCGGGTCAATATAGTCCGGCCCAACTTTGAAAGGCGCGACGCGCAGTCCGCGCGCGGCCAACGCGGCAATGAGTGCGGTCGCGATCGTCGTCTTGCCGCTGCCGCTCATCGGCGCGGTAAGAATGAGGCGCGGAACCACGGTCCTCAAAACTCAATTCCTGCTTGCGCCTTGATGCCGCGCGTGTACGGATGTTTGATCTCGCGCATCTCGGTGACGAGGTCGGCGAATTCGATCAACTCTGCCGGCGCATAGCGTCCGGTGATGATCAGGTGCAGCGTTGGTGGCTTGTGCTCTTTCAGCCAACCGATCACCTCACCCACGTCGAGCCAGCACAAGTGAAACGCGTACGTCATCTCATCGAGCACAATCAAGTCGAACGCGCCACGCGCGATTTTCTCTTGCGCGAGCGTCCAAGCGGCGCGCGCCTTGTCCGCGGTGGCGTCCAAGTCTCGCGACATCCACGTAAAACCATCGCCCATCGCGTGCCATTCGATCTCGATCTTGCGCGCCGCTTGGATTTCGCCCCAATTGCCCGTTTCGGTTTTGATGAATTGGACGACGCAGATGCGCATCCCGCGTCCCCACGCGCGGAAGAGCGTGCCGAGCGCGGCGGTCGTTTTGCCTTTGCCATTACCTGTATTGACGATCACGAGTCCTCGTTGCATCTTTCTCCTTGAGCGTGGGGCACCGACGAACACCAATGAAAACAATCAATCAGCGTTTGTCTGTGTTCGTCTGCGTCCAATCTTTCTCATCTGTTGCCGTGCGCTCCTCCGCAACCAATGCCACCATCGGCGTGTGATACAGCGGATGCGCGCTGACGATTGCCGAAACGTCGTACGCGCGCCGCAGCCATTTACGCGTTAGCACGCGCGCCGGTTCAGCGCAGACAAGTAGTTCGCCTTCGTGCAGCAAAGCCAAGCGATCGGCGTACTGCGCGGCGAGGTTCACATCGTGCAGCGCGGCGATGACGATCAGCCCCGAACGCGCGAGCTGGCGCACGAGTTCCCAGATCGCCATTTGGTGCTTCAGATCCAAGTGCGCGGTGGCTTCGTCGAGCAAAAGCACGCGCGGCTCCCCGCTGGAGATCGCAGGATCTGTGACCTGCGCGAGCGCCCGCGCGATCAAGACGCGCTGCTGTTCGCCGCCCGACAACTCACCGACGAGTCGCTCTGCGAACGACAAGGTAGCGGTGCGCGTCATCGCCGCGTGCGCGATCGCGTAATCGCGCGCGCGTTCCGCGCCGAAGAGCGGTAGGTGCGGCGTCCGCCCCATCAGTACGACCTCGCCCGCGGTGAACGCTTTGGGCAAGCGCGCGCTCTGGGGCACTACGGCGATTTTCTGTGCGCGCTCCACCGCACTCAAATGCGCGAGAGCGACGTTGCCGAGTCGCACCCTTCCCGACACCGGCGCAAGCGTTCCACCGATGACGCGCAGCAGTGACGATTTGCCCGCGCCATTCGGTCCAATCACGCCAACGATTTCACCCGCGCGCGCGGACAGGGAGACATCGCGCAAAACCGTGTGTTGATGATACGAAGCGGAGATGTGTTCGATAGCAAGCATGTCAGATTTCAATCTGCAACTAAAAGAACGCCGCGTTCTTCGCGCGCCGGAGGAGATAGATGAAGAAAGGCGCGCCCGCAAACGCGGTGACGACGCCGAGTGGCAATTCTTCGGGCGCGATCACCGTACGCGCGATCAGGTCGGCGAGCATCAAAAAGCCCGCGCCGCCAAGCGCCGCCAGCGGCAGGAGCCGCCGATGATCGGGACCAACGACGAAGCGCGCCGCGTGCGGCACGATCAATCCAACAAAGCCGATTAAGCCGCTGAACGCGACTGCCGCCGCCGTTGTCAGCGTTGCCGCGACGACGATCATCAACTTGACGCGCTCGACGGGAATGCCAAGTTGCCGCGCCTGTTCTTCGTCGAACAGAAAGAGATTGAGCGGACGCGCGCAGAGATACATCAACGCAAACCCGATGACCGTGAAGGGCGCGATCGCAAGCACCGCGTCCCAGCCCGCACTGCTGTAGCCGCCTAGCAGGAACGCCATCACGTACATTATTTGCTGCCCCATTCGCAACAGAATGAACGTCGTCATCGCGGCGGCGAACGCGCCCACTGCGACCCCTGCGAGGAGCAGCGTCGTCGTGGGCGTGCTGCTGCCAACGCGCGCCAGCGCATAGACGAGTGAGACCGTCACCAGCGCGCCGGCAAATGCGCCCAGCGGCACTGCCCACAGTGCCACGTCCGTTGGATGTGCCATGCGCAGGGTCATCGCGCTGATCGCGCCCAAACCCGCACCCGCCGCCACGCCGATTAAGTACGGATCAGCCAGTGGGTTGCGGAACAGTCCTTGGTACGCCGTTCCCGAACTCGCCAGTGCCGCGCCCGTCAGCGCGACGAGCGCGACGCGCGGCAAGCGAATCTCGAAGAGGATCGTGCCAAAGGTGCTGGGCCAATCGGCGTGAATCGAAAGCAGAGGCAGACGCGCGAGCAGAATTCTCAGCGTGGTGAGTGGTGGAATGTATACGCTTCCAATGCCAACACTCACGGTGGCGATGACGATGACACCCAGCGCGGTCGCGGCGAGCCACGCGGATGATCGATGGTACCGCGCCCACGCGGGCGCGGCAGCGCGCTCAGTTCGATGAACGCGCGCCAACGTCACCCTATCTCGAACACTCATCGCGCCCTCCTTTGGAAATGTGCCAAGGGACAAGGAATCCGCACTCTACTTGAACAGCTCGGGGTGGATCAGCTTGGCAACCGCCGCGAACCCATCGACAATGCGCGGTCCAGGTCGACTCGTCAGACTGTCATCGATCGGATATACTTGCCTATTCTTGACAGCGTTAATGTTCTCCCACCCCGACCGTTTCAAGACAGATTCGACCGTGATGCCGTATGTCGCATCGGACAGGATGATGACGTCAGGGTTCGCCGTCACCACTTGCTCGATGCTGATCTGCGGATACGGCTGGCTGGCGGTCCCAAAAACGTTGACTCCTCCTGCCTGCGTGATGAGGTCGTTAACGAAATTGCCCGGACCCACGGTGAACGGTTTTGCAGGGTCCGACGCGTCGAGTTCCCAGTACACGCGCGGCTGGGTCTTTGCCGTCGCGACTTGCGCTTTGATGGCATCCACTTTTTGTTTCATTACGGAGGTCACGCGCTGGGCTTGATCCACTTGCCCCGTCATTTGACCCACAAGCGTAATGTCATTCAAGATGCTGTCGAAGGAAGTCTTGGTCACGCTGATCACGGCGACGGTGAGTTTCAGGTCTTCGAGTTTCTTGATCGAGTCGGGTGGCGTAATTTCCGCCGCGAGGACGAGATCGGGCTTGAGCGCAACGATCTGCTCGAAATTGTATTTGCCGCTCGAGCCGCCGATCTTGGGCAGCGCTTTTGCTTCGGCTGGATAATCGGAAAAATCATCCACGGCGACGACCTTGGGACCGAGACCGAGCGCGAACAAAATCTCCGTGTTGCTCGGCGCAAGTGAAATGATGCGCTGCGGAATGCCCGGCAGCGTCACCTGGCGTCCAGCCACATCGGTGAGGATGATCGGCGTTGGCGCGGCAGTCGGGGGGACCGTGGTCGCTGTCGGCGGTACGGTCGTCGGTGCGACGGTTGGCACAGTGGTTGGCGTAGGCGTTGCCGCGGGCGCGCAACCCACTACGTTCAGCGCGAGGATGAGCGCGAATACCGCAAGCATTTGTTTACGAAGCATGATTTTCTCCATGGCGAGTGAATGTAGATTGAGAAACAAAAATCCCTTTGCCACTTCGACAAAGGGATTAAGAATCAGAATAGTACGTTCATTTCGCCGCTCCCTTTCTCTCGAAGGTGTTCGGATTGACAGAGGCGGGCGACCTGGCTTGCTAGTCGTCTAGTCGCTTGGTCGCCTAGTCTGTGACGACAAGACTATTTGACCCTCTGACGACTCGACTAACTTACAGTTGCGGGACAGCGTCGGACTTGCACCGACTTCGCCATTTGTGCCTGCGCATCCGGGCGTTCAGGCACCTCTATCACGCTATTCAGTTGTACCGAGAATTTAGCACACTCGCGAGAAAAAGTCAAACGATGCCACGGCTCACGGCTGGGGTGAAGTTCACCTTGGGGGTAAGTTTGGTATAATGCCGGGCATTCTGTCGAGAAGGAGTCCCCGCCGATGAAAAGCCAAACGATGAAACCGACCCATGCCGAAATGAAAGCATCCCTGCTGGCAAAAGCCGAAGCGACCATTGATGAGTTGTTGCAGTGGGCGGACGAGACGCCGCATCCGAATCTGACACAAATCGAGGAGATTGTGCTCCAGCTGCGCCAAGAATTCGGGCAAGCCTTGGCTGAGACGACCATTCAAGCGCAAGACACCCTGCACCCGGTGAACCTGCCCACCTGTCCCCCGTGTGGTCGGTCTATGCAACCGAAAGGAAACAAAGCCAAGACCGTCGTCTCGCGGGTCGGGGAACTGCCGCTCGTCCGTCAGCATTACGACTGCCCGCGCTGTCAGCACGGGCTTTTCCCCCTCGATGAGCAACTTCAGACCTGGGATGCCGGGTGGAGTGAGCAAGTCGCCCAATCTGCCGTGTGGCTCTATGCCCAAGTGGACGATCACTGGGCTGAGCAGATTTTGGCACAGATTGGGGGCATTCCTATTTCCGACACGAGCATTTGGCGGCGGGTGAAGGTCTGGGGTGAGAAAATTAAGGCGCAAGAAGAAGCCCAGTGCGTCACGGCGAATGCGTTGCCCGCACGAGGGACCGTGATGCGGGGCACCGAGTCTAGGTCGCAGGACATGGGCGTGGCGATGGACGCCGCCAAAATCTACATTCGAAATGAGGGGTGGAAAGACCTGAAAGCGGGCTGCGTGTTTGAGATTGCCCTGCGCCCCGAACGCGATCAGGAAAGTGGCGAGACGGTCGAGCGCGCTCATGCGGTGGCGAACAGCTACGTCGGATACTTGGGCGGTCCTGAAAAGTTTGGGAGTTTGATGTGGGCCGAAGCGTGTCGGCGCGGAGTGCCCCAGGCGCGGGATAGTATTGCTCTCGGGGATGGGGCTCCGTGGATTTGGAATTTGGTAGGCGAACATTTTGGGAGTAGTTGGCAAGCCGTGGATTGGTTTCATGCCGATGAGCATCTCTACCAAGCTGCCCATCTGGTGTGGGGCGAAGGCAATACGCAGACCGTGCGGTGGGTGAAAGGCATGGAAAAGGTTCTGTATCAAGGGAATGCCTGGTATGTCGCCGAAACGCTGAAAGGCATAGGGAAAGATCATCCGAACGTGGCGGAAGTATTGCAAACCGAAGCCGGTTATTTCGAAGGCAACCAACGGCGGATGCAATACTTGGAGTTGCGCGAGAAGGGGTTCCCGATTGGCAGCGGTATGGTCGAGAGTGCCTGCAAGCAATTTCGCGCGCGGTTTACAGGAGCGGGCATGCGGTGGAGTCGCGCCGGTGCCGAGCGTTTGATTCCCGCCCGCGCTGCCGTCATGAGTCATCGTTTCGATCAAGTGTGGGATGATGCCTACAACTCACCCCGAAGGTGAACTTCACCCGGATTGCCCCTGGGTTGGGCTTGTGCTATACTGGGAACAAATCTGCTCACCCGAGGAGGAAAAATGTCCCCAGCCAAACACGCCAAGCCGTGGAGCAAGGACGATGTGGCGATGCTCAAGAAACTGTACGGCAAGAAAGTCGTTCACCGCGACATCGCCAAACAACTGAAGCGGACCGTGGGCGCGATTGAATCGAAAGCGAAAGAGATTGGCATCACCGCGAAGAGGTGAAATCCCCGCAGGAACGGAGCGTATGCAAAAAGGACGACTCAGCCATGCAGTCGTCCTTTTAGATTTCGATGCGCTTCGCGTGGCGCCACGCCGGCGCAATCTCCGAGGACAGCACCAGGCAGCGCGTGCGCGGTCGCCGCGGCTCGTACGCGGGATCGTGGAAGCGCATCCCCGCGAATACGTGGGCGAACAC
>DAIDTM010000527.1 GCA_027457205.1 Anaerolineae bacterium
AATCTCGCGCGCGATCAGCGCGTTGTCGACACCGACCGGGCAGACCTGCGCGCAGCGGCGGCAGATGTTGCAGCGATACGACAACTCGAGCAGACGCCACACGGTCTTGGCGTTCAGTTCGACATCCGCGCCGACGAACGATCCGAGCAGTTTGCCGCTCGGCGTAAAGTAACGTTGATAGATGCGCCGCAGGATTTCCGAGCGGTACGTGGGACGATAGATTTCCTGCCGACCACTGCCGAGGTAGACGTGGCACGCTTCCGAGCACGTCTGACAGCGGACGCAGTAATCCATCGAGAGTTTGAAAATCTTGATAAAGGGCCAGTTGCTCTGCGGGTCGAACAGTTTTTCCAAGCCGCTCAAGAATCCCCGCACCAATCGGTCTTCTTCCTCGGGCGTTTTCGGTTTCGGGAAATCGAAATCGCTATAGCCGTCGAGTGAGAAATCAAAAGTTTCCAGCCAGCGCGCTTTGGGCGGCGTGAGTGGCGGCTCTGCGCCCAGATGTGGCACCTCCATCAATTGGTCGGTGGAGAGCGAAACCAGCGGCTCGTCGCCGCGCCGCGCCATATCCTTGAACGTGATCCGTTTCTGATCGCTCATTTCTTCCCGCTTTCCGTTGCCGCGTTCTGCGCCTGCTCCAGCCACGTTTTGCCAGCCACAATGTGCGGCGCAGACCACGCCACGGGGTACGCGAGTTGCGCGATAATTTTTTTATCCGCCACCGATCCCTTGACCTTGAACGCATCGTCCCACAAACTGTGGTGGAAGGTGAAGTATTTCGCGAAATAATGGATCAGTTTGGTGAATGGCATATAGACCATAAAGAGTTCAAAGAGCGCGAAACCCAATAGCACCGTGAGCGGCACCGCCGTCGGCTTGAGGAAAAGCACGCTGCCGATGTACGCCTTGTGCGCGGCAAACGAGAAATGCGTCAGCCACGAGACGAGACTCGTCACAAAGAACGAGGCGATGAACAGCAGATTGAAATAGTCGATCGGCGCGGTGTAGAGATGGAGATCGGCGTTGGTCATCCGCTTGACGACGAGCGCGAGCGATCCGAACGTCCCCAGGATGAACGATGCCAGCCCCACCACCGTCGTCAGAATGTCGAGCGCGGAGAGGGGAATCAGGTTCCCGATGACGAGGAGTAAGAGCCAGCCCAAGTACAGGTAGATGCCCCAGTGCATCGCCATCGAAAAAACCCAGATGCCGTAGACGTTGTAGGTCTTGACTTTCTTGAGCGCAAAAATCTCGGCGCCCATCTCGACAAATTCTGGAACGATGGAAACGGCGCGCGGTTTCTTGCTCCAGTCCACGTCTTCCATATACGATCCGCCGTAGCCGCGTTTCTCTTTCGCCTCGTGCGGCACGGGATAGACTTCCCAGCGCAGATTCAACGGCATCGTCGCGACCTTGACGATCTTGAAAGTGGAAACGCCGATGAACGCTGCCGCCGCAAACCAGCCAAAGAAGATCATGAACGATTCAAGAGTCATTGCGTACCTCCACTTGGTCAAAACGCCGTCGTTATTTTTTGCGCCGCATCCAACGCCGCGGCGAACGCTTCATTTGCTTTTGCCGCGTCGACCGTTGCATACTGCGCGCCTAACTCGCGCAGTAGTTCCGCCGAATACAACGGATCGCCGAACGAGCGCGCTGCTTGCGCCTGATTGACCGCGCGATCGAACAC
>DAIDTM010000528.1 GCA_027457205.1 Anaerolineae bacterium
AGGTCACGGTCTGTGGCACGTTCAGATTGAGCGTAGCGTCTCCGACGTTCTTGAGATTGAATAACGCGCGCACTGTGTTGCCCAAATGCTGTTTCCCCAGGTCGATCAGATCGTGATCCACCTGTAGACGCGGACCCACGACGCCCATGTTTACCGGACGCGCCGGTTGCACTTGCGCAAACAAGGAATAACCGATCGCCAGCGCAGCGATGATGGCGACAGTGACAGGTATCGCGATCTTCAGTAACTTACTGCGTCCGTCTTGTCGATGACGGCGTTCGCGCTCCGCGACACGCGACTGTGTCTTCCGCGATAGTTTTTCTGCCATATTCTTCTCCCTTCTACTTTTTGTCGCTCATTCCGTACTCAAAGACAAACCCTCGAATGAAACTAATCACATCCCACATGTCCTGATCGGTGTAAAGCGACCTCCACTCGGGCATGCCGGTGCCCATCCCGCCGCGCAGGATTTTGCCTTGCAACAGCACGTCGCTCGCACCGAGCATTTGCGCCGCGTTGGTGAAATCCGCAGGACCGCGCCTGGCGCTAGCGTCTATCACTGTGCGACCGGGCAGGTTGCGTCCTGCGGGTCCATCGCCTTTGCCCGACTCGCCGTGGCATGCGGCGCAATCACGCGCGTAGAGTTGCCGACCGCGCGCGATGGCGTCATCGCCCGCGGCGCGCTTCCACTCGAATGCAATCGCATCCCACAACTGCAAATCGCCATACGATTTCAGCGCGGCGTCAGCGCGCAGTTTTGCAAACACGTCGCTCGGCGACTGCGTGCGCGTGTCCGCGTCCACCGTGATTTGTTCCGCGAGCACCGCGCCGCGCACGGCAGAAGGATGCTCGCTTGGCACATTCCGCGCGGGGTGCGCCGCATCGATGTTCACGTTGAGCTGCTGATACAGTGGCGGCGCAAACGTCGGTGACGCGGGATTCGGATTTTGCGGATCGATGACTTCGATCACTCCACGCATGCGCCAGTGATCGACGCTGCACCAGCGCGTGCAGGCGAAAGGGAATCGCCCCGCGCGCGATGCGACAAACTCAACTTCTTCGACGTGTCCTGGCAGAATCTCGTCCACCTGGATTCCGAGCGCGGGCACCGCGAACCCGTGCACCACATCGGTCGATGAAATACGGAGTCGCACCCGCTCGCCCAAGTGCACGCGAATCGTGTCGGGTTGCCAGCCGCCGTTGGCGGGCACATTCGCGGTGAGCTCGATCACGCGCGCGTCCAACGCGTTCGTTCGCCATGCTTGGTAGGCGAAGAGCGACGCGGGAAACACCACAAAACTCAGAACGACCACGCCCAACGCGAAAATTTCTCGTCGCATTGATTTCATCTTGTCGTTTCAGAGGTACAACCCAACCAGCGCAAGCGTAAACGCGATGCAGAACGCAACAATCGGCAGCGCGACGCGCGGCGACGCGCGCTGCTCGCGCGCGGTGCGAAACGCGACGGCAATCGCGCCGACCAAGCCAACGAGCAACATTGGAACTTGCAGCATTCCTTGCCATCCAGCAAGGTACGGCGTCCACGACCAATTCGCCGTGCCGAAAAGATTCCAGCCCCAGCCGAATGGATCGGATAGCGCCTGCCACGCGTACGACAAGTTGGTCAGGACGAATGAAAAACTGAACGCCGCCCACGCCGCCAGTCCGAGCGGCACGAGCGCGTACGCATAATCGACGAAAAGTTTGCGCGTAGATGCGATCACGCGCCCCATTTTCTTGCCGACGAGCACGCACGCGAGAAATATTCCTGGGACAACCGCGAGGTTCACCGCGAGGAAACCCGCCGCGTAGAGCCACCAGCCCATCGAGCCAACCGCGTACGCCATCTCGCGCAGAATCGACCATGGACCAATCAGCACAATCGAGTACGCCAGCGCGCAGGTCAGCATGATGAACGCTTTGTACGCTTCGTCGAGCCGACGCCCCTTGTTGGCGAGCAAGTCCGCACCGAACGGACGCGCGAAGAGCGCGACGTTATCGAGCGGGCAGGTTTTCAGACACTCGGTGCACAGACCGCAGTACGTGTTCTTGTCGAGCGCAGCAGGAAAGACGAGCCACGGACAACCATAGCCCGCGTCGCTACCGACGTAGCACGTTTTCTCCTTGTGCGTCACACAAACCGCGTGATTCTTGACGCGCACTTCGATCGGTGCAAGCTGCGAGTACAAGCCGATGAATCCACCGACCGGGCAGAGGTATCGGCAGAAGGTGCGACGCTCGAAGAGCAGACTGATACTCAGCGCAATGATAGCGAAGAGCGCGAGCACAAGCGCGCTGACCATCGGCGTCGTCAGAATCACGACCGAAAAGAGCGCGACGGCGAGGAAGGTTGCGTTTTGCAGCCAGATATTATTCAACCGCCGGGGCCATTTCAAGCCGAGAGTGTCAAGTCTCCCACGTTCCCGCGGCTGCACCAGCGCGCGGCGCTGAAGCCATTCGCCCGGCGCAGGAATCGGGCACATCGCGCACCAGAGCCGACCGGCGAAGGGCAGCATCAGCAAAATCAAGAGCGCCCACCACACGATCCAGACGAAGACGATGCCAAAGTTGCGGCTGCCGGCTGGCGTGCCGAAGAGACCGGCGAGGATCGAGAGCAAGAACACCGGCAGCGTGATCGCGATGAGCGACCACTGCAGCCAGCGGCTTGCGAGAATTTTTTTGATGATTGGAATACGGGTTAGTTCGAAGCGTGACATCGTCATTGCGAATTATCTCACCACAAAGGCACGAAGCCACAAAGGCTTTTATATTTTTTTCTTGGTGGCTTTGGTTACTCTTTCCAGAAAAACGCAATCGCGCCCAACGCCGCGATCAATGTCACCGCGATCGCGCGCGCCAGCGGCAAGTCTGGCTCGACGGTCAGTTTGCCGATCATGAATGGGTGCAGCGCGCCGCACGTCACCGAACAGCGAAACTTGAATGTACCTGCTTTGTCCGCGACGAACGTGACATTGGCGCTCTTGCCCGGCTCGGCTTGAATGTTCACGTCGTACCCATCGATGGACAAGCCGTGCAACGCGTCGAGTGATTCGAGATGGAGCGTCACCGTATCGCCATGCTGAACGTCGAGCGTCGCCGGCTCGAACGCAAATTGCCGCGCGTCGACGTTGATCGTACGCGTCTGCGGCGTTCCCGCGCGCGCGGGCAGCGGGACAAAAATCGCCGCGAGGGTCAGCAGTGCGGCGCTCGCGGCAATCAGAGGTCTGCGACCGCGCAACCATGGCATCATCAGTTCACCGGCTGGTTGGGCGGTCCGAATTGGCTATAGGTTGAAATGATCGATGCGCGAATTTCCGGCGGCGCGCGACCGTCGCGCATCATCCGCATCACATCTTGCGAGATGTCAACGCACAGACTGCATCCAAGCGCGTGACTGTCGAAGACGATCGTTCCATCGGCTTTGGATTCTTTGACATAGCACGAATAATTGCTAGTATGCCCCATCGCGCCGCAGCCACAGTAGCACGGCACGTTCTTGAGTGCGTTAGGATTGGCGACTGCGAGCTGGTACGCTTCGCGGACGCGCGTTGGCGCGTTCTGCACTTCGGCAGGCAGCATATTCATCGGTGCCAGCTTCACATCATGCGCGGGGCTTGCCGCGCAGCCGACGGTCAGCAAGGTGGGCGCGAGGATCACGATCAGCAGAGCAAAGGAGACAAGACGTTTCATCCGCGACCTCGAAGGTATATGTTTATGCGCCGAGATCGTGCTTCATCTGGTCGAACTGTTCTTTGCTAATTTCGCCTTTGGCGTAACGCGCCTTCAGGATATCCAAGGACGTCTGCCCTGAGGGAGCACTAACCGAAGACGCGTGCGTCGTATTTCCCCGCGCCAGCGTGACTACGAGCCACGCTGTGCCGCCAATGACCAACGCCCAAAAGGCGAACATGATAAACACGCTGAAACCAAGCATTCCGAATCCTAATCCACCCATCATTTTGTTTGACTCCTTTGATCGACGCTCATTGCGAGTTTCCGCCGTTCACAGTAGTGTCTTCAGATACGCGAGTAGCGCGCTCCATTCCGCGTCGGTTAACTGCCAACGCGGCATCACCGGGTCAAGCGACTGACCATCCGGATCGATCCCATGCGTGACCGCACGTCGGATGAGGTCATCGGTGTACTTCATGCCGTGTCCGCCGTCCGGCTCCACCATGCCCGTAGGATCGGTGAGGTTGCGATACGTGATGTTGGGGCTGACGAACATGGGCGTGTGCAAGCCCTGACCATTCGCGCCGTGGCAGCTCGCGCAGGCAGCGCGCATCATCATGCCACCGGTATATGGAATGGGTTGCCCGTTGGGATCACTCCCTATGTTGAAAATGATCGCGCCGCGTTCTGCCAGATCGCTGGTCGGCGTGCCGAGACTGAGCGTTCCCGTGCTGAGCAGCGCCAAGCCGATGACTCCGACGACGAGTAGCGCCAGAGCAATGAACAACAGACCAAAACTTCGCATCACTTTGTCCTCTGGCTATTGCAAGTCCCGTTTCATCGCGTCGAATTGTTCTTTCGTGATCTCGCCTTTGGCGTAGCGCGCTTTCAAAATCTCGATCGCAGAGTCAGGGCTAGACGCATGGCTCGTCCAGTTTGCGCTGCGGAGAAGCCAAACGACGAGCAGCACGACCCCGCCGAGGATGAGCGCCCAGAAGACGAGCGATAGGATTGATCCGATGGGGTTGTACCCAAAGCCGTACGGACTACCGTAACCACCCATCATGCCCGGTCCCATCATTCCGAATCCTCCGAAGCCCATCATGCCGGCACCGCCGAACAGTAAGATCGCCAGCACGACGATGACAACGATGGCAATGAGCGTGTTTGTGTTTCTCATGCCTAACCTCTCTCAATTCACTGTATCACACTGGCTCTGCCGCGCCAACCGTCGCAAGTCCGGTTTTCCATTACGCCGAATGACTGGGCGCGACCGCGCCAAATGGCGGGTTCCGTTCCCCAAGATCACTCCACGATCAACTTGCCGTGCAGCATCCCCATTTGGCATTGAAAGTCGTACTCGCCCGGCTTGTCTGGCGTGAATTCAAGCGAGACCGTTTCGCTGGTAGGCAGCTTCGCACTCTTGTTGAAATCCGGGAACAGCACCATCTCCGAGCACGATGCCGTCTCCTGCCGATTGAAATTCAAGCGGACGGGTTGACCCGCCTTGACGACCAAGACATCAGGCGTGTAACCACCCTTGACGACGATATTTGCTTCTTGCACGCCGCTACTCACCACCAGCCGTGCGCCGGTCTTTTCGGAAAAGAAAAAGAACCAGACGACCAGGACGGACAACACGATCGCGCCGAATAAGACACCCAACTGCATCACTGTCATTTTCATCCCTCCTTTACATCATTTCGCTGCCGACGGCTTGAAGCCGCGCAGACGCAGCGCATTGCTCACGACCGTTACGCTGCTCATCGCCATCGCCGCGCTCGCGATGATCGGGCTGAGCAGAATGCCGAAGAACGGATACAGCACGCCCGCCGCAACCGGGACTCCCAGCGTGTTGTAGATAAAGCTGCCGAATAGGTTCTGCTTGATATTGCGCATCGTCGCTTTGCTCAACTCGATGGCAACCACCACGCCCATGAGACTGCCTTTGATCAGCGTAATGTCCGACGCTTCGATCGCGACATCTGTCCCGGTGCCGATGGCGAAGCCGACGTCCGCTTGAGCCAATGCCGGCGCATCGTTGATGCCGTCGCCCACCATCGCGACCACCTTGCCTTCGCGCTGCAACATCTGCACATTGCGCGCCTTGTCCTCCGGCAACACTTCGGCGAGCACGCGATCGACACCGACCTGGCGCGCAATCGCATCCGCTGTGCGCTGGTTGTCGCCCGTGATCATTACCACCTCAAGTCCCAACTGTTTGAGGCGTGCAATCGCTTCGCGGCTATCATCTTTGACCGTGTCCGCGACCGCGACGATCCCTGCTGCCTCGCCGTCTACCGCGATGTACATCGGCGTCTTACCGTCGTCGGCGTGATGACGCGCCGCGATATCGAGGTCGCCGAGCGCGATTTTGTTTTGCGCCATCAGCTTGACATTCCCTAGGAGCACGCGTCGTCCCTCGACCATGGCGATCACGCCGTGGCCGGGCACAGCATCGAAATCGGTTGCATCCGCGAGCGTGATCCCGCGCGCCCGAGCACCTTCGACAATTGCCGCCGCGAGCGGATGCTCGGACGATTTTTCGACCGATGCCGCGAGGGCTAGAAGTTGGAGGTTGGACATTAGAGGTTGGAGGTTGGATTTTCCAATCTCCAATTTCCAACTTCCAGCTTCCACCACATCCGTCAGTTCTGGTTTCCCTTTCGTGATCGTTCCCGTCTTGTCCAACACGATCGCGCTCAGCTTGTGCGCGGTTTCCAGTGCTTCCGCCGAACGGATCAAGATACCGTTCTCCGCGCCTTTGCCGGTACCGACAATGATCGAGGTTGGCGTCGCGAGACCTAAAGCGCAGGGGCAGGCAATGATGAGGACGGTCACGGCAGAGACCAGGGCGTGGACGAACTGCGGTTGCGGTCCAAAGATGAACCAAAGGGCGAAACTCCAGATCGCAATCAGGATCACCGTCGGCACAAAGTAGCCCGAGATGACGTCTGCCATCCGCTGGATCGGCGCCTTGGTCCCCTGGGCTTGCTGCACCAACTGGATGATCTGGCTCAGCGCGGTGTCCTTCCCGACTTTGGTCACCTGGAAACGGAATGAGCCGGTCTTGTTGAGCGTCGCGCCGATCACTTCATCGCCCAACTTTTTGCTTACCGGCAGCGACTCGCCGGTAATCATACTTTCGTCCACCGTCGAGGTTCCTTCGCGCACGATGCCATCCACTGGAATCTTTTCGCCCGGACGCACGATCACGACGTCGCCCACCAACATCTCTTCGATGGGAATGTCCACTTCTTCGCCGTCGCGAACGACGCGCGCGGTCTTGGCTTGCAAACCCATCAGCTTGCGGATCGCTTCGTTGGTCTGTCCTTTGGCGCGCGCTTCGAGCATCTGCCCCAACAGAATCAAGGCGACGATGATCGCGGTGGTGTCGAAGTAAACCGCGCGCAGCGCTGCGGGTAGAACGCCCGGCAAGAAGGTCGCAACGGTTGAGTAGAGATACGCCGCGCCGGTGCCGAGCGCGATCAGCGTGTTCATGTCGGCGGCGTGGTGACGGAATGCGCTCCACGCGCCGACGAAAAAGCGACTGCCCGCCCAGAAAAGGACTGGGGTCGTCAGCACGAACAAAATGATCCAGTTGATCTGCGTTGGAATGGTTTGCAGTACCGGAATGAACTCGGCGTAGGTGAGGACGAGAACCGCCGCGGACAAGATGGCTGCAAAGACGAAACGGTTTCGCAGATTGAGATACTCGGCAAGCCGTGCCGCGCGTTCGGCATCCTCTGGTGGCATGCCTTTCGATGGCTCGACGGTCTTGTAGCCCGTCGACTCGAGGGCGCGACGAAGGTTTGCGAGCGTCGTCACGCCCGGCAGGTATTCGATGTTGGCTTGCTGGGTCGCCACGTTGACGCTGGCTTTCAGCACGCCGGGTGTGGCTTGCAGGGTCTCTTCGATGAAGTTAACGCACGAGGCGCAGCGCAAATCCTGAATGCCGATCTGGGTCTTGGCGCCGCCGACGGTATAGCCCGCCTGTTTGATCGCGTGCTCCATGTCGGGCAAGGAGACGCGCTTGGGATCGTAGGTGACGTGGGCTTTCGCCGTCGCGAAATTGACGTTCGCTTTCTGGACACCATCCAGACTGTCGAGGACTCGCTCGGTCGTCAGCGCGCAGGTCGCGCAGTCCAAGTCAACAATCGGTAGTTCAACATGGAGAGAACCCGCCAGTTTCGGGTTGACGCCCGTGGTAGCTGAACTGACAATGGGCTGGGTGTCGTTGCTTGGATGAACAAACTTTTTAGGATTGGCATCGAACTTGTCGACGCAATCCTGTGAGCAAAAGTAATAGGTCGTGCCGTCCATGTTACGCGCGGCAAACGCAGATTGTTCTTCGATGTCCATGCCGCAGACAGGATCTTTGACCATGTTTTCGCCTCCTGATCCACCTACATATTATCACGCCGCGCAAGAGAAAGCACGAGTCTACGCGCCTGTTTTGACCCATCAAAAAGACCAGTCTGCGGACTGGTCTCTAGTCGAAGTTAGAACTGGACGAGCGAACGGAAGCGGACGATCTTGGAATTCGTTCTGCTTGGTGATGTTGGCGTGGTGAGAAGGATTGACGGGAAGGTAGCGGCTTTGTATCGAAGGTTGCCTCCGGGAAGGTAAGCTTCTCGATCAACCCAATATCGAATACAACCCCCAATCCAGAGTGGGCAGCTTTTTTCTTTGCAGTCTCGATCATTTCGGGAGAGGCGTCAATGCCGTACACTTGTCCACTTGGTCCGGCATAGGACTGTGCTGTCAAGGTCAGATTGCCCGTGCCGCAACCCACATCGAGCACTCGGTCGCCGGGCTTGACGTTCGCCAGCTCGATCACCATCCTGCTGTTGCGGCTGTTTGCGCCAAAACCCAGCATGCTCGTGTGCAAGTCGTACCGAGATGCGTGATGAAGGGTGGCACCGGCGGTCTCGAGGTCATTCTTGGCGCTTGGTTTGGTGTGCATTCCATGCATAGGGTTCATCCTTTCGTTCTGGCGTTGTTTTGTCGTCAACGCGGCTATCGAATCCACAACGGAATGGTTGCAAGTCACACTCCGATGTTGACAAGCCGAATGAGTTGAGACATACTATTTCACATGGATATTTTTTCTAATTCTAAGTATAGCCGGACATGCATAGAGATACAAGTATCAACTGGTAAGAATTGTCCCAAATGAGACAAAAGGCGTCAAATGACTCAGCCGGGGAAGAATTTACGTGTCAAACGTACACATAAGTTACTGCGGGAGGCGTTAATCGAGCTGATTGAGGAGCGGGGCTTTGACGCGCTCACGGTTGGGGAAATCAGCGAGCGTGCGATGGTGAGTCGAGCCGCGTTCTATCGCAATTATCAGGACAAATACGACCTGGTTGAGCAGATCTTTGACGAGGCGATGAGCAACCTACTCGATGCCGTTGCAGATATACGTCGGGAACATCCCCCGCAGGTCTGGGTCAAGTTCTTCGAGCATATCGCAGAGTACGACCGACTCTATCGAGCGTTGCTTGGCAGAAAAGGGAGCCCCTGGTTTGTGATGCGAATGCGCGCGTCCATGGCTGAGCTGATCAAAAAGCATGGGCGCATTCCCAACGGACCGAAATCCACCGATCATCCTGTCGCCCCATTCGCAGATGAGTTTCTGCCAGACCTGGTGTCCACGATGTTTGTCGAAGCCATCACGTGGTGGCTTGAACAGGGAAGGACCCTACACGCCCAAAGAGGTCGCCACACGCTGCGCCTTACTTGTCTCTGCACTTTTCAAGGAAGCTAGTGCCTGGCAATGACGGCTAGCCGACCCAAGACGATTTGACTACGTGGCTTGATGCTTTGCCGCAAACAGTGCGGCTTGGGTGCGGTCATCGAGTTCCAATTTGCTCAGGATGCTACTCACGTGAAACTTGACCGTCTTTTCGCTGATGACAAGTTGCCGGGCAATGTCTCGATTGCTCATGCCGCGTCCCAGGAGCGCCAGCACCTGGCGCTCGCGGTCGGTCAGCGTTGCCAGTTTTACCGCGTCGACGTCGTGCGGCTCGCGTGTCCGCTCGACTAGTTTCTTCGCGACTTGAGGGGCGAGCGGTGCTTCGCCTTGCTGCGCGGCGCGGATCGCGTTCATCAGTTCGTTCGCCGAAAGGTCTTTGAGTAAATAACCCGACGCCCCTGCTTGGAGCGCGGGCGTAATCTGCGCATCGTTCACGAAACTCGTGAGCACGAGCACCTTCACGTTTGGAAAGCGCGCCTTGATCTCACGCGTCGCAGTTACTCCATCCATCTCCGGCATTACCAAGTCCATCAGTACGACGTCGGGCTTGAGTTCCTCGACACGCTCCAATGCCTCGCGTCCATTTGCCGCCTCGCCCGCTAATTCAATGTCGTCATGCAATTCGATGAAGGTCGCAATTCCCTGTCGCACCATCGCGTGATCGTCCACAATGAGGACGCGGATTCTATCCATGTTTCTCCTCCAACGGAATTTCCGCGCGCACGGTCGTCCCTTGCCCTACTGCGCTCTCGATCTGCACATCACCGCCCAGCGTGTGGGCGCGTTCGTGCATTGTCTTCAATCCAAAATGCCCGGTGTAATCCGCCATCGGATCGAAACCCGCTCCATCATCCGTCACCGTTAACGTCGCGGCTTCATCGCGCTGGGTAAATTTTACTACGATCCGCGTCGCTCGCGCGTGGTTCACCGCGTTATTCACCGCTTCCAGCGCGATGCGGTAGAGCGCGTCTTCGCTCGCCGATGCGAGGCGCGTCAGCCCATCCATCTCAAGTTCGATCGCGACTCGGTTGCGTGCCGCTAGGGCAACGAATTGTTCGCGCAGCGCGTCCGCCAACCCGCGCTGCTCGAGAGCGGTAGGTCGCAAATCAGAAATGAGTGTGCGCGTTTCCGTTAGCGTATCCCTGGCGACCTGGTGCGCGCGTTCGACCAGCGTCGGCACGCGCGAGGGGTCCTTTTTCGCGAACGCCTGCGCGGATTCCAGCGTGAGCGTCAGCGTAAACAACGCCTGAGTGATCGAATCGTGCAGCTCGCGCGCCACGCGCTGACGTTCTTCGAGGACGGCGAGTTGCTCTTTCTGTTCGATAACCTGAGCGGTGCGTTCCTGGACACGTCGTTCCAATTCGCGCGCCCAGTCTTCCAATTCCGTCCGCGCACGGAGCAAGTTCTGTGTCATCCGATTGAAATCGGCAGCCAGTTCTTCGATCTCGTCGCCAGTCTCGATGACGATCTTGTGGTCGAGATGCCCTGCGCCGATAAGCGCCGCGCCTTCCCGCAACAACTCGACCGGCTCCAGGAACCGAGTCGCCAGGTAGCGCGCCATCAACGCCGCCAGGATGATCCCAACGACGAGCAGCACGACGATCAGTCCCAACGCGCGGTAAAGGACGGCGTAGGCTTCCGTAAGTGGTGTTTCGACCACGACGACCCAATTCGTCGATGCGATCGGCGCGTGTGAGCCGATGACGGCGACATCATTCAATCCAACGTACTCTCCCACACCGCCAGCGGTCTGCAGATGGGCGCGCAAGCCTGCGTTCGTCTGGAGTGGATTCTCGTGCGCGAGGATCAGCGCGGGGTCACGATAGGCGATGAGATTTCCATCCGCGTCGAGGACGTAAGCATAGCCCGAATCACCCACGCGCACGCTAGAGACAATGTCCCAGACGTGACGCAGGTCAATCCACGCTACGAGCGCGCCGCGCCCGCCGGTCAGCGGTTCGCCCATGGCGACATACGGTTCTTGCGTCGTCGCCGTCAGGTGAACCTGTCCGAGGTACGCTTGTCCTTTCTGTGTCGCTTGAAACGCGGCAAGGCGTTCTGGGTCCAGCTCGACGCTCTCGAGGTGGTGTCCGGTCCGCGCCACAGTCGCGGCAACATTTCCCCGATCGTCGAGCAAGGCGAGTTCGAGATAGGACGAATTCTGCACGAGCAAGTCGTTCAACGTTGTCTGCTGATCAGCGGAAGTAGCGCCCAGGAGATTCGGGCGCAGGCGTGCCGTATCGACCAGAGGGGCGCGCAGTGAATCCAGATGCGCGCCGATGGTGACTGCCGCTCGCTGCGCCAGTTCACGCTCAAGTGCAGAGGTGTTCGTTTGTTGATTCTCGTAGACGATGAGCGCGAAAGATGCAGCGAGAATAACCAAGAGGGCTGCCATCGCGAGAAAGAAAATGAGCGCGATGCGCGTGGCGAGACGGTGTGTCAAGGTCGTCATCAAGGGGATTATACTACAAATGCAGCGGCTTTGCCGCGTTCATGCAGGGCGCGTGCAAAGTCATTGCGGCGACTGCACGATCAGATTCAGCGCTTGATCCAAGTGAGCTGCATATGGCGACGTGCTTCAGGCACGCTTCGGAAGGATTGCCGATCCAACAATCCCAAGACGAGGTTATTGATCACTGCCATGGCTTAAGGAGCGGTCCCCCGGCGCACATGATACCCATCTTCGCGCATCGTTTGGTCGCGTCGGTAATGTAAGCGATTCTCAATCAACCACTGACCGCTCCCCACGCCTAAAGGCGGGGGGTTCTGGTGACCGGACGGTCTCTCTCAAGCTCTCCCTTTCCATTGAAACCAACGGA
>DAIDTM010000529.1 GCA_027457205.1 Anaerolineae bacterium
GGCTTTTACCACGGTTGGCGCAGTTTCTGGGCTAATCCCCCCATCTACTTCCAGTTCGATGTTCAAGCCTCGCGCGTCGATCATCTTTCGCATCGCCGCGATCTTCTGCGGCATCGTCTCGATGAACGATTGCCCGCCGAAACCGGGGTTCACCGTCATCACCAGCACCAGATCGATGAACGGCAAGATTTCTTCCAGTGTGCCGACGTGTGTCGCCGGGTTGATCGCCACGCCGGCGCGCTTGCCGTGTTCCTTGATCTGTTCGATGACGCGATGCAGATGAACGCAGGCTTCTTGCTGCACGGTGATATTGTCCGCGCCCGCCGCTGCGAACTCGGGGATGAATTTCTCCGGCTCGTCGATCATCAGGTGTACGTCGAGCGGTAAATGGGTGAACGGGCGGATCGCGGCGACGACGACCGGCCCGATCGTAATGTTCGGGACGAAATGCCCATCCATCACATCGACGTGAATGTAATCTGCGCCGGCGGCATCGGCTTCTTTCACCTGCTCGCCCAGCCGCGCAAAGTCAGAGGCAAGAATGGAAGGCGCAATTTTGATCATACTTGACTAGGCGGGTGTTGGTGCGGCAATTTGCTGAAAAATGAAATTCGCAATGATGTTCATCGTATCGTATTAGCGGTTGGCGCGCTTCAACTTGGTCACCCGGCGCAGTGCATATGTGCTTTGTGCTTCTCTTGTCATCGCCACACGCTTGGGTGCGGAAGGAATCAGGGAGCGCAATGCCGTATTAACAGATTCCGAGTCAGGAAAATATTCTTGCACATCTGGCTCCAAGACGACGGTTCCTTTTGGTTTGACGTCCTTGACAACAATCGTGCCGTCTTTCTTGTGGACAGTAATGGTATATCCTTCTCGCATAGTTTGATAGTACTTGCCGCGCGTCCCTTTCATTGCTCGAAGATCGTACTCAGAGAGCATTTCTCCTTGATTGAAGGTGTGTTTGCTGATTTTACTTTTCTTCATATTGCCTTCGCTCGGAGGTGGTCGCCTTTCGGCAGCTGATGATCCGAATCCTGCCTTGCCGATCAGTGTGAGCCACGATCAGAACTCTGCCTTGGGATGAAATGCCGATACTGAGATAGCGTTCTTCGCTTTCAGAATGAAATAGATCGAGAAATGTAATCAACCTTGGATCGTCGAACACCGATATCGTTTCATCAAAACTCACACGATGTTTCTTGAGATTCGCTCTTGCTTTTTCTTCATTCCACTCGAAATTCAGCTTCATTGCTGCGTCCTTGGAGCGAATCTATTTTTTGCTCTGTCTCAACTGCCCGCACCCTGCCGCGATCTCGATTCCCTTTTCCACGCGCAGCGTCGTCGGTATGCCGGCGTCGCGCAGGATTTGCTCGAACGTCCTGACGCGTTCGTACGGCGTGCGTCCGTACGGCGATGTCGCGGTTGGGTTCAACGGAATCAGATTGACGTGGCACAGCAAGCCGCGCAGCATCTGCGTCAGCGCGCGCGCCTGCCACGGCTGGTCGTTGACGCCGTCCATCAGCGCATACTCGAACGTGACGCGCCGCCGCGTTTGCTCCACGTACGCGCGCACCGCGCGCATCAAGTCTCGTAGCGGATACTTGCGATTCAGCGGCACCAGCACATCGCGCAGTTCATCGTCCGGCGCGTGGAGCGAAATCGCCAGATTGATTTGCTGCTTTTCGCGCGCCAGCCGTTCGATGCCCGGAATCTCGCCGGAGGTCGAGACGGTGATGCGCCGCGCGCCTAAGCCGAACCGCGCCGGGTCGGTGAGCGATTCAATTGCCTGCCACGTAACGTCGAATTTCATAAACGGCTCGCCCATCCCCATGACGACGACGTTCGTCAGTGGCGAGGCGCCGCGCGCCAAGTGCAGTACCTGTGCGACGATTTCGCCGGGCGTCAGATTGCGGATGTAGCCGGCTTGTCCGGTCGCGCAAAACGGGCAGCCAATCGGACAGCCGACTTGCGTCGAGATGCAGACGGTGCGGCGCTTCAAGCCGCGCGGTTCTTCGAGCGCCGGACTGCCGGGCGCATCGGGATAGAGCATCAGCACTGTCTCGATGGTCTGCCCGTCGTCCAATTGCAAAAGCACCTTGCGCGTCAGTCCATCGGTGGAAGCCGTCTTGGCAATCGCCGGCGGTGCGCCAATGATCGTCTCAGCGGTCAGCCGCTCGCGCAAGCCGCGCGGCAGATCCGTCATCGCCTGATAATCGGTGGCGAATTCGCGTCCGTAAATCCATCGATCGACTTGCGCGACGCGGTACGCCGGTTCGTTCCAGGCGGCAAACAGATCGCGCATTTGGATTTTGGTAAGGTTCAGAAGGTCAAGCATGGTAACTGGAGGTTGGACGTTAGAAGTTGGAGTTTAGAAGTGGGACGTTGGAATCTGCGCTTCAACGCTAATCTAATTTCCAATCTCTAACCTCTAACTTCTAATTCCCAACTTCCAATCGAGCCAACTCCGCCGCCGTCCGCCCATATTCGTGGCGACGAAAACATAGTACAGCAACGTCGAGAGCGATTGCGCGGCGGCGGCGACATACGTCAGCGCGGCGGCGGTCAGCACCGATCGCGCGGCGTCCACTTCACCGGGACCGACGAGCGCGCTAGAGCGCAGCATCGCTAGCGCGCGCTGGCTCGCGTTGAACTCTACCGGCAACGTGGCGAGCGCGAACAGCAGACTTGCCGAGAAGAACGCGATGCCAAGCCACACCAGTCCCGACATGTTGATGAAGATGCCGACGATGAACAGGACGTAGCCCACCCACGGACCCACCGATGCCGGCGCGACGAGCGCGGCGCGGAAGCGCATTGGTGCGTACCCTTGCGCGTCTTGCACGGCGTGCCCGACTTCATGCGCGACGATTCCAAGCGAGGCAACCGATGGCGTTTGCGCAACACCGGCGGACAGGTAGAGTGTCTTGTCGCGCGGGTCGTAGTGATCGGTCAGATTGCCGGGCGTGCCTTGCACATTCAAGTTGAGCCCGTTCGCGCGCAAGAGATATTGGGCGACTTGAACGCCGGTCAGACTTTTAGCGTTGCGGACTTGGGTGTACTTTTTATACGCCGAACTGACGCGCCACTGCGCGAACATTGCCAGCGCCAACGCCGGCAGGGCAAACACAAAATACATCGGATCAAAGTAAAATCCAAACGGAAACATCGAACTCACCTCATTCGTACGTCAATGGAGCATGACAGCCAGAAGTATACTCAACCTATCATCGAAAGTCAATAGCCGCGCAGCCATGCCTCGCGCAAAGTGTCCAGGTCGGCGAAAATAAAATCAGGTTGAACTGTCGATTGCGCGAGCGACTCGCGCGTGGTGACGCCGGTCAACACCAGGATCGATGTCAAGCCCGCGCGCTGCGCGCCTTCGATGTCGGTATCCAAGCGGTCACCCAGCATTGCCGATGCATTCCGCGCCGCGCCCATCTTTTCCACGGCGATGTCGTACATCGCGCGCTCGGGTTTGCCGATCACGAGCGGCGCGACCTCAGTCGCGGCTTGCAGCGCGGCGAGGATCGCGCCCGCGCCGGGGATGATGCCTTCCGCGCCGGGGTAGGTTTTGTCTGCGTTCGTGCCGATGAATTTTGCGCCGCGCCGAATTTCCAGCGCCGCGCGTTTCAGCTTATCGTACGTCAGGTCCCAGTCGATGCCGACGACGACGATGTCCGCGTTCTGATCGACCAGGGCATAGCCCGCGCGCGTCAGTTCGTCCTCCAGTCCGTCGCCGCCGATGGCGAGGACGCGCGCGCCGCGCGGCGCGAGACGCGGCAGGTACAGCGCGGTCGCGTGCGCCGAAGTGAGCACTTCATCGGCGTCTACCTTCACGCCGAGCGCGGCGAGCCGCTCGACAATCTCCGACGCCGGCCGCGCCGAGTTATTCGTCGCAATGGTGAACGCAATCTGCCGCGCGCGGAGAAAATCGAAAAACGCGGGCACGCCGGCAAGCGCGCGGTCGCCGTGCCACAGCACGCCGTCCACGTCGATCACAAGCGCGCGAATGGAAGTCAAAGAACGCGTGGTCATCGCACACGAAATGCGCTATCGACAATGGCTTGCAGCACTTGCAAGATGATGAGCGCGACAATCGGGGTAATATCCATCATCCCGCCGATCGGCGGAATATAGCGCCGCAGCGGCGCGAGGATCGGTTCCGTGATCTGGTAAAGTATCTGGATGAGCGGATTGTACGGATCGATGGGCAGCCACGAGACGAGCGCCCGCGCGATGATCGCAAATCCAAGGATGGTAAAAAGCAAATCAAGAAAAGTGACTAGAAAATCCACACTTATTTCCTTTCTCCAAAAATTGCTCTGCCGATGCGGACGATAGTTGCGCCCTCGGCGATGGCAGCTTGAAAATCATCGGTCATGCCCATCGACAAGTGCTGCCACGGTCGATCGGGAAAACGCGCGCGCAGTTCGTCGCGCAGTTCGCGCAGCGCGCGAAACGCGGAGCGCGGACGCGCGTCGTCCGCTTGCGCGACAATCGGCGCGACCGTCATCAATCCTTGCGCGTCGAGATGCGGCAACGCGAGAATTTCGCGCACCGCGGCGAAGAACGGTTCGCGTGGCGCGGACGCAAAACCGTACTTGCTCGCCTCGCCGGAAACGTTGACCTCCAGCAAAATCGGCATCGTCTTGCCGATGGCTGCCGCGCGGTCGCTTAGCCGCCGGGCGAGCGCAACGCTGTCTACCGACTGGACGAAATCGAATAGTGCCGCCGCGTCTTTGACCTTGCGGCTCTGCAGGTGCCCGACCAAGTGCCACGTGATGTTCGGTAGTTCGGTGGTTGGGTGGTTGGGTAGTTGGCGCAGTACTAGCGGAATTTTTTCGACTGCCTCTTCAACGCGATTCTCGCCGAAATGCCGGACGCCCAACGCGTGCGCGGCGAGAACGCTTTCTGCCGGGAACGTTTTGCTCACCGCGACCAGCGTGATCTCGTTCGGATTGCGCCCCGCGCGTGCCGCGGCGTCGGCGATGCGCTGCTGGACCGATTGGAGATTTTTAGCTAACGAATCCATTTTACGTTTCGCTCAACGCAATCATCGCGCCGAAGCGGCCGGTGTTGGCTTGCTCCGCGCGCCACGAATAAAATTCGTCGGTGTGATGTGCGGTGCAAATTCCCGCCATCTCGATTTGCTCGACGCCGAGCGCGCGGAGTTGCCGCGCGTTCGCCTGCCACAGATCGAAATGCGCGCCACCGTCGGCGTGCGGCAGAAGCAACGCGTCCGCGTCGTCAAACGCGGCGCGCACTTGCGCGATCACGTCGTCGCCGATGCGGTAGCAGCACGGACCGATCGACGGCGCAATGCACGCAATCAAATCGCGCGGGCGTGTGCCGAAGGTGTCGAACATGACTTGTGCGGCTTTGGTCGCGATCTTGGCGACGGTACCGCGCCAGCCGGCGTGCGCGACGCCAATCGCGCGGCGCGCCGGATCGAAGAATAGAATCGGCACACAGTCCGCATAGCGCAGCATCAGCGGCACGCCGGGTACGTTAGTCAGCAGTGCATCGACCTCGCGAACAATCGCGCCGCGCTGTGCTGTACCCACCACTGCGACGCGGTCGGCTTGCGCCTGACTCGCGGTCACCGTTGCCGCCGCATCGAGCGCGAGCGCGTCGTGCAGCCGCTGGGTGTTCGCGGCGACGTTCGCGGGATCGTCGCCGGCGGTCTTGCCAAGATTGAGCGTGTCGAACGGAGCCGGACTGACGCCGCCGTGCCGCGTCGAAATCGCGTGGACGAGCGCGCCTGAATCATCGAGCGAACCGAAGGTATAATAGACGATTCCGTTTGCGTTGTTGCGTCGCATCACGGGTGGATTATACCACAACGGTTTCGCGGCGCAACAATGAAATACGCTTGCTCCTTTGTTGCGCTTGGGTTATAATGAGGGCGATCCGTAGTGGCGACGGAGGGGATAATGGCTCAGAAGATACTCGTGGTGGACGACGAGCGATTGATTGTGGATTCGGTCAAGTATGGTTTGCAGAAAGAGGATTATGCGATTGCCGTGGCGTACGACGGCGAGCAGGCGATTGCCGTGGCGCAGCAAGAGCAGCCCGATCTCATTCTGCTCGACGTTCAGTTACCTAAGAAAGACGGTTGGGCAGTTTGCCGCGCAATTCGCGAATCGAGCCGCGTGCCGATCATTATGCTGACCGCGCGCGGCGAAGAAGCGGACAAGGTGCTAGGACTGGAACTGGGCGCGGACGATTATCTGGTCAAGCCGTTCAGCATGCGCGAGTTGCTCGCGCGCGTGCGCGCCGCGCTGCGCCGCTCCACCGAGTACGCCGAGTCCGCGCCGAAGAACATGACGATTGGCGAGGTCGAACTCGATCCCAAAAGTCATCGAGCGATCTGCCGCGGCAAGGCGCTCGAACTCACGCGCAAGGAGTACGATTTGCTGGAAGCGTTGATGACGCAGTCGGGCAACGTGATTAAACGCAACGACCTCATCGACAAAGTCTGGGAGACCGATTGGGTCGGCGACACACGTACGCTCGATGTGCACATCCGTTGGCTGCGTGAGAAAATCGAAAAAGACCCCAGCAAGCCGCGGTACATCCAGACCGTGCGCGGCGTGGGCTATCGCTTCGCGTCGCCGGACGAGTTCAAGAAGTGAAGCTGCGGTTTCCATTTCGAAGTCTACGCACCGGCTTGCTGCTGACGTACCTCGTCTTGATCGCCTCCAGTCTAGGTTTGTTGGCGTGGCGCGTTGGTTCGTCGTTGGACGCGACGCGTTTCGCGGAAACGACGCGCGATCAGGAGGGTCGCGCGATTCTGGGCGCGAGCGCGGCGGAAGATTGGCTGGTGAGTTATCGCGACGGCACGCTGGACCTGGCGGCGCTGCGGCTGGACGCGGCGACGCTTTCGCGTGAGATCAATCAGCCGGTCACCATCCTCGATTCGCACGGCAAGGTGCTGGTGGATTCGCAAAACCCGGACGAGACGGGCGCAGACGAATCCAGTTTGCCTGAGGTGCAGATCGGCGTCAGCGGGCACGTCGGCAGCATTATTCGGTATGACGCGGACGACAAGACCGACGCGCTGTTCAGCGTTGCGCCGGTGCATTCCGGCCAAGACGTCGTCGGCATCATCCGCCTTGAATTGTCCATGGCGTTGATCCGTGAGACGAGTCAGCAGTTCTGGCTTCGGATTTTAGGCGCGGCGTTGCTGGCGGCGGCGGTGACGGCTCTGGTAAGTTTGTGGTTTGCCAAAACCCTGACCGATCCCATCGCGGCGATCACGCGCGCTGCCGCGGCGCTCGCGCGTGGCGATTTGAAAAAGCGCGTAGCGGCAGCGGGACCCGAAGAG
>DAIDTM010000530.1 GCA_027457205.1 Anaerolineae bacterium
CTGCTGGAGACCTTCACCGCCGACGAGACTCAAGTCCTCGCCGCGCTGACATATTTCAACCTGCCCGCCAAACTCAAGTGGATCGCGGAGATGACCAAACTGCCCGCGCGCGCCGCCGAAACCGCGCTGGAGGACCTGACCGACCGCTCCATCCTGACCTCCGACCTGTCCGCCCAAACCTACTTTTTACCCCCGCTGACAGCGAAATTCATCCGCACGCGCCGCCCCGACGCCGTGACCCAAACGGGCGACGCCCTCACCGACAGCGCCTACGCCCTCGCTATGCAATACGGTGGACGCGATAACTATGAGGGCTTCCGCACGCTGGACGCCGAATGGGACTTTATCTCTGCCGCCCTGCCGCGATTGTTGACAGGCGACAATGACCGCTTGCAAACTGTGTGTGCCCAACTCGACCAATTTCTCAACTTCACGGGCAGATGGGATGAGCGCATCTGGTTATTCGAGCAAGCCGAAGCACGCGCCATTGCTGCCGACGATAAGGAAAACGCAGGTTGGCGTGTTTATGAAGCAGGGATGACTTATTCCCGCCGCAACCAACCCGCCGAAGTGCTGGCGTGCGCCGCCCGCGCCGCCCAACACTGGCAAGACAGCACCCCGCGTAACAAAGCCCTTGCTATCCGCCTGCGTGGACTTGGCTATGAATTACAAAAAGATTATCCATCTGCGATCAATGCTTACCGCGAAGTACTTGATATAGATCGGTCTGTCTCAACTGAAAGCATTGATATAACTATCGGGCTGAGCAATTTAGCAAATATAGAATTTGCCAATGAAGATTATTCTTCTGCTGAGCGTAACTACAGCGAAGCCCTGCATATTGCGAAGAAAATCAATTATCAAGAAGGCGTTGCTATTATGACAGGCAACCTGGGAGCACTCGCCCTTGAACGCGCGCAGTGGGCGCAAGCCGAGTCCCTCGCCCTCGAAGCCCTCGCGCTGGCAGAAAAAGTCGGGCGGCAGGAGTTGATTGCAGGAAATTCTCACGTACTCGCCAAAGCACTGCTCAAACAAAATAAAAATCTTGAAGAAGCATTATCCCTGTCCCGCCGCGCCGTCGAGATTTACACGCGTCTGCGCTCGCCACGTTTGCAATCAGCGCAGGAAACGCTGGCGGAGATTGAAAAGGCAAGGATGAAGGATGAAGGATGAAAGATGGATATGTCATTGCGAGGAGGGCGTAGCCCGACGAAGCAATCCCCGCGAGACAACAGGAGATTGCTTCGTCGCTCACTCCGTTCGCTCCTCGCAATGACACCTAAAATAAACCACAAACCAAAAGGAGGATTTTCGAATGCGTAGTTTTATGGGTCGTGACATTTTGTCGCTCAAGGAATTTGAACGCCAGGAATTTTTCCGCGTGTTTGAAATTGCGGAACGGCTGGAGCCGATCGCGCGCAATCGCAAGAACAGCGATCTGCTGAAGGACAAGACGCTCGTCACCGCGTTCTATCAGCCGAGCACGCGCACGCGCCTCGCGCACGAAGCCGCGATGCACCGCCTCGGCGGGCACGTCACCGGCTTTTCCGACGCGAAGATGACGCGCGCGGGCGACTTTTATCAAGAGTCGATCAAGGACACGGTCAAGATGCTCGAGTTCTACGGCGACGTGATCGTGATGCGCCACTTTCAGCAAGGCGCGCCGCACGAAGCGGCAAAATGGTCGTCCGTGCCAATCATCAACGGCGGCGACGGCTGGGGCGAACACCCGACACAAATCCTGACCGATCTCTACACCGTCTTGCGCGAGAAGGGTCGCATCGATGGCTTGAAATGGCTCGCCGTCGGCGATATGCGGATGCGCACGATGCATTCGCTCGGCTACGCGCTGTCGCAATTCGATTGCCCGATCACGTTCGTCGCGCCACCGGAAATGTCGCTGCTGCCGGAATATAAAGCCGAGTTGAATCAGCTCAGCGTCAATTTCCGCGAAGCCGACCACGTCGAAAAAGCGATCGCCGACGCGGACGTGATTCTGGTCGAGCCGGTCGTGCAGCCCGATTACACCAAATCGCGCGACGAGCGCGCCGGCAAAGACGTGGGCATGACGCCGGCGAACTACAAGATCACGCGCGAACTGCTGGCGACGAAAGCGAAGAGCGATGCGATCTTGCTCCACTCGCTGCCGCGTATGGACGAGATTCCGCCCGACGTGGACATCACCAAGTGGTCGCGCTATTGGCAGGAAGCGTTCAACGGCGTCGTGATGCGAATGGCGTTGCTGGCGTTGGTGTTGGGGGCGGTGGAATAACTTTGGGATAGGTGGTTGGGTAGTTTGGTTGTTGGGTGGTTAGGACAAACCAAACCACCCAACCATCCAACCACCTAACCACCAGACTCGAAACAGGAGACTCATATGCAGACGTTTTTACGCGGTCGCGATCTGATTGGCGACCTGGATTTCTCGAAAGAAGAAGTTGAAACCGTACTCGAAGTCGCGTTCGATCTGAAACGCCAGCGCGCGCTCAATCAGCTGCACCCCATCCTGCGCGACAAGGTGCTCGCGATGCTGTTCTTCTTTAGCAGCACGCGCACGCGCGGCTCGTTCGAAGCCGGCATCGCGCAGCTCGGCGGGCACGGCGCGTTCATCGAATCGCGCACGACGCAGATCGCGCACGGCGACACGCCGAAAGAAATCGGCGAGATCTTCGGACGCTACTTCGACGGCATCGCGATTCGCCACGTGGACTGGGGCATCGGCAACGGCTACCTGAACGCGGTCGCCAAAGCATCGCGCGTACCGGTGTTGAATATGCAGTGCGACATCTACCACCCGTTTCAGATTCTCGCCGACCTGATGACGATCATGGAAAAGAAGGGACGCGACCTGCGCCGCAAGAAAATGGTCGTGTCGTGGGCGTACGCGGCATCGTACCAGAAACCGATGTCGGTGCCGCAATCGCTCATCCTGCAAATGCCGCGCTTTGGGATGGACGTCGTTCTGGCGCATCCGCCGGAATTCAAACTGATGCCGGGCATTATGGAGCAGGCGCGCGAACAGGCAAAGAAATTCGGCGCGGGCTTTGAAGTGGTGGACGATATGGACGCCGCGTTCAAAGACGCCGACATCATCTACGCCAAGTCCTGGGGCGCGATGGTTCATACGCCGGACGAAAAAGAAGGCGCCAAGATCATCAGCAAGTATGCGTCGTGGATCACCGACGAGCGCCGCATGAAATTGGCAAAGCCGGACGCGATCTATATGCACCCGCTGCCGGCGGACCGCAACATTGAAGTGACCGATGGCGTGATGGACGGTCCGCAGTCGGTGGTGTACGACGAAGCGGAGAATCGCTTGCACGCGCAAAAAGCCGTGATGGCGCTAACGATGTCTTGATAGTCATATAGTCGAGTAGTCGAATGGTCAGACTACTCGACTATCCGACTACGAGACAAGGAGACGAAAAAATGCCAACGAAGAAAAAACTAGTCAAGAAAACAATCAAGCGAATGGCGAAAAAGACGACCCCCAAACGCAAGCTTGCCGTCGTCGCGATTGGCGGCAACTCGCTCATCCTCGACTCGCAACATCAGAGCGTCGAGGACCAAGAAACGGCTTTGCGCGAAACGGCGCATCACATCGCCGACATGGTCGAACAGGGCTGGGACGTCGCCATCGGGCACGGTAACGGACCGCAAGTCGGTTTCGTCTTGCGGCGTTCCGAGATCGCGGCAAAAGTCGAGGGGATGCACGAGGTTCCGCTCGACGTGTGCGGCGCGGATACGCAAGGCGCCATCGGTTATGAACTACAGCAGGCATTGCAGAACGAGCTGTTCCATCGCGGTATCAAGAAGCGTTGTGCGACGATCATCACGCAAGTGTTGGTCGATCAAAATGATCCAGCGTTCAAGAATCCGTCCAAACCTATCGGCGGCTTTATGGATCAGCCCGAAGCCACGCGGCGCAAGACTGAAATGGGCTGGAGTGTCGTCGAAGATGCCGGGCGTGGTTGGCGACGCGTCGTTCCATCCCCTCAGCCCCAAGAAATCGTCGAGCAGACAACTATAGAAGCCGTACTGAAGGAAGGGATCATCGTCATTACCGTGGGCGGTGGCGGCATTCCGGTGATCGACGTGGGCAACGGCGAATATCGCGGCACTGCGGCAGTGATCGACAAGGATTTCGCCAGCAGTCTGCTCGCACGCGAAGTCAAAGCCGACCTGTTCCTTATTGCAACCGCGGTCGAAAAGGTCGCAATCAACTTTGGTAAGCCGAATCAGCAGTGGCTCGATAAGATGACGCTCGCCGAAGCGAAAAAGTACCTTGCCGAAGGCACTCACTTTGCCAAGGGGTCGATGGCGCCTAAGATTCAGGCGATCATCTGGTTCCTCGAAGCCGGCGGCAAGCACGCGATCATCACGAATCCAGAAAACCTGGGACGCGCGCTGCGCGGTGAAACCGGGACGCATATCGTCCTGAAGTAAACAAATAAACAGGTAGATAAGGAAACAAGGAGGCGCGATGGAATTGCGAAAGGTATCGTATACATCGCCCGGCGAAGTGGGCAAACGCGGGTTTGAGGATTTGGATTGCTTCAAACTCGCACTCGACGTGATCGTCAACACGCACGATTTTGAGCGATCGCTGCCCGCCGATGAAAATTCGATATGACTTCGCAAATTCGTCGCGCCTCCAAGAGCATTACCGCAAACATCGCCGAAGGATATGGTCGGTACCACTATCTGGACAGTCTCAAGTTCCACTCAAACGCGCGCGGCTCGCTGAATGAAGTCCTGGGACATCTTATCAATGCGCGAGTGCTGGGTTACTGTGAAGACAAGTACTTTCAATCGTTCTATGCGCTGATTCGCCAAACCGAGAGAACGCTCAATGGTTTTATGAACTATGTGCGTCAGCAAAAAGCAGGAGACGATTCGCTCGGTACTCGAACATTGAGAGAAGATTTTGTCGAGTACGACGTCGATCAGGAGAACGGACAGGGCTGACTTTATACTTGTCTCCATGTTTACGTGTTTACCTGTATAGGAATTTCCTATGGGCTTATTCGATCTACTCTCCCTCTTCTACGCCGCGCTTGGCATCCGCGCCGTCTGGACGCTCGCGAAGAACTGGCGCGCGTTCACGGACGATGCGCTCACGCCGTTCGACCGTCAACTGGCGAGCCAGATCGCCTTTTTCGTTTTCATTCCAATCGGCGTGTTCTTCCACGAACTGGGTCATGCAGTGGCGACGTACCAAGTGGGCGGAACGATCGATTGGCTCGGTGGCGGTTTTCACTACGCGCTCTTTTACGGCTACGTGATTCCGCAGGGCAATTTTACGCCGCTGCAAGATTGGTGGATCGCGCTGTCAGGCAACCTGGTTTCCGTCCTCTACGGATTCATCCCGCTGATCTTTTTGCGATTCACGAACAAGGTGTGGATCAAGTACACGATTTACTCCTTCGCGGCGATACAACTGGGCTGGTCGCTGATCGGTTATCCGCTCATCACCCTCACCGGCATTGACAGCGACTGGACGACGATTTACTCGATGCGCACACTCGCGGTCAGCGCGCCGTTGTTCGTTGCGCACGTCGCCCTGGTGATCGTGCTCTGGCGAATTTACCGCAGCGCGCGGGTACGCCGCTGGGAAGTTAGTTTGTACGCCGGCGTCGCCCAGCAACTCCCCGCGCTCGACGCGGCGATTGCCGCGCGTCCCAGCGCGGTCGATCCGCTCATCACGCGCGGCAACTTTTTCGCGGCGCAAGGCAAACCCGATTTGGCGGTCGACGATTACCGCGCCGCGCTGAAAATCGATCCGCAGAGTTCGCGCGCGTGGTACAACATCGGGCAGATTCGCTTGGCGCAGAAACGCTACACCGACGCGGAGAAGAACTTTCGGACCGCCGCCGTCCACGCGGGGAATGATCCTCAACTTACGGCGCGCGCCCATTACGGGCTGGCGCTGTGCCTGTTCCAGCGCGGCGGCGCGGCAAACGCGATCCCCGAATTCGATCAGGCGATCGCGCACGACCCCAGCATTCCGGAATTCTACCTTTGGCGCGGCACTGCGCGGCGCGCGACAAATGACGGCGCGAACGCGCGGGTTGATTTCGCGCGCGCCGCGCAACTCGCCGCGACGACAAATCCGGAACTCGCAGCACGCGCGCGGGAGATGATGAACACGTGATGCGTGAGACGTGAGATTCACGCATCACGTTTCGCGTCAGGAGATTGAATGACCTATCATTTCAAATGCACCCTCTGCGGTGAAGAGTACGATCCGCACACGACGCGCTACGTCTGCCCCAAACACGGCGACGACGGCATTCTCGACACGATTTACGACTATAAGCGAATCGCCGCGGCGACATCGCCGCAGAAGATTTCCAACTCGCGCGATTATTCGATCTGGCGGTACGCCGATCTGCTGCCGCTGAACGACGCGGCGGAATCCGCGCCGCCGCTCGCGGTCGGCTGGACGCCGCTGTATCACGCCAAGACATTAGGCGCAGACCTTGGGCTGAGCCATTTGTATCTAAAAGACGACGGGCGCAACCCAACCGCGTCGTTCAAAGATCGCGCGAGCGCAGTCGTCGTCGCCAAAGCGCGTGAACTCGGCGTCGAACTCATCACGACGGCGAGCACCGGCAACGCCGGCGCGGCGCTCGCCGGGCTTGCTGCCGCCGCGCAGATGCCCACGATCATCTTCGTGCCCGAGACCGCGCCGCAGGCAAAGATCGCGCAGCTGCTCATCTTTGGATCGCGCGTGATGCTGGTCAAGGGAAATTACGATCAGGCATTCGATCTGTGCCTCGCCGCGTCGAAAGAATTCGGATGGTACTGCCGCAATACCGCGTACAATCCCTACACCGTCGAGGGAAAGAAGACTGCATCGTTCGAGATTTGTGAGCAGCTAGCCCTCACCCCCTTCCCCTCTCCCGCAAAGCTGGAGAGGGGAGCGAGGGGTGAGGGTTGGCGCGCGCCGGATCGAATCTTCGTTTCCGTCGGCGATGGCAACATCATCAGCGGCTTGTGGAAAGGTCTGCGCGATCTCGCCGCGCTCGGCTGGATCGACAAGATGCCTAAACTGATGGGCATTCAAGCTGAAGGGTCCGCCGCGTGCTACAACACGTGGAAAGCCGGCACCGAAAAGATCACGCCGGTCAACGCAGTGACCGTCGCCGACTCGATCAGCGCGGACATTCCGCGCGACGGCGTGCGCGCGGTGCGCGCCGTGCGCGAGACCGGCGGCGCGTACCTCACCGTGACCGACGACGAAATCCTCGCGGCGATTCCGGTGCTGGCGCGCCGCGCGGCGGTCTTCTCCGAGCCGGCGGGCGCGGCGGCGTACGCCGGCTTGGTGAAAGCGGTCAAACAAGGTCTTGTGAAATCGGATGAGACCATCGTCTGCATGATTACGGGCAATGGCTTGAAGGACGTCAAGAGCGCGATGCAAGTCGCCGGCGAAGGCATTCACATCGAGCCGACGCTGGAAGCACTTCGAAAAGCAATGAAAACGTAGGGGCGACCCTTGTGGTCGCCCAATGCGGGCAGCCGCGAGGGCTGCCCCTACAGATTCTCAAAAGGAGTTTAAGAATGTCAATCCTCGGTCCCACATTCGAAGAAATGCTTCATCCCAACAAGATCGCGCCGGAGATTCGCAAGCGCGCGATTGAGATGATGAAGCAAGACCCGCTCGATCCGATCAACCTGTTCAACATTACGTGGCGCGATGGCAACAACAACATCTACTATCACGTGATGCCAAAAGAGTTGACCGGCGTGGATGCGAACATCGTCGTTCTCTACGGCAAGGATTTTCCCAGCGGCTCGCACAAGGTTGGCGCGGCGTACTCGGTGCTGATCGAAAAGCAATCGTTCGGCGAAGTCGATCCCAGCACGCACACGCTCGTGTGGCCCTCGACCGGCAACTACGGCATCGGCGGCGCGTGGGTCGGCTGCCGCATGGGATTCGACAGCATCGTCGTCCTGCCGGAAGGAATGAGCAAAGAACGCTTTAAGCAGATCGAATCCTACGGCGCGCGCATCATCAAAACGCCCGGCTCGGAATCGAACGTCAAGGAAATTTACGATGAGACGCATCGCTTGCGCCAAGACCCGAAGGTGCGCATCCTCAACCAGTTCGAGGTGATGGGCAACTATCGCTTCCACTATCACGTCACCGGCAACACGATTGTCGAACTCGCCGCGGTGTTGAAGCAGCAAGGCATCGGCGACGGAACGATTGCCGCGTACTGCTCCGCGAAGGGCAGCGCCGGCACGATCGCGGCGGGTGATCGACTGAAACAGGTCTGGCACGATCACAAGATCGTCGGACTAGAGCCGATCCAGTGCCCCACGCTCTACAACAACGGCTACGGCTCGCACGACATCCAGGGCATCGGTGACAAGCACGTGACGTGGATTCACAACGTGATGAATATGGACGCGATCATGTGCCTCGACGACATCGAATGCAAGAAAGGTTTGCAGTTGCTCACCGAAGAAGCTGGCTGGAACACGCTGGTCAAGCGCTTTAGCGTGCCGCAGAAATCGGTTGAGACAATGGCGACGCTATTCGGCATCAGCGGCGTTGCGAACGTTCTCGGCGCGATCAAGACCGCGAAATTTTACGGCTATGGCAAGAACGATACCATCGTCACGATCTGCACCGACAACATCGACCGCTATCATTCCGTGATGGCGGATATGACGGCGACGTATGGCAAGATGGACGAAGCGGAAGCGACCGCGCGCGCCCACATTTTCAAGGATCAGAAAATCGATTGGATCAAGGAAGGGACAACGGATACGCGCCGGCAGTGGCACAATCTTAAATACTATACCTGGGTCGAGCAGCAGGGCAAGACCGTGGAAGAACTCAACGCAACGCTCGATCAATCGTGGTGGATCAAGCACCAGCAGATGGTCGGCGAGATCGACGCGAAATTGAAAGCGGCACGCCGGTAAGACTCGATTGGACGCGGACAAACGCGGACGACCGCGGAAAAATACTTTCTATCCGCGTTCGTCCGCGGCAATCCGCGTCCAATTTTTGAGGTGAATGATGCTCATCACCAACGGTACGATCATCACCCTTGGCGCGGAAAATCGCGTGATCGAAAACGGCGCAGTGTGCATTCGCGGTGACCGCATCGCAGACATTGGCAAAACCAGTCACCTCATCGCCAAATATCCGAATGAAGAACAACTCGACGCGCACGGCAAGCTCGTGATGCCCGGGAGCATCGTCGCACACACGCATTTCTACGGCGCGTTTGCGCGCGGCATGTCGCTGCCGCCTGGTCCACCGCCCAAAAATTTTCCCGAAATCCTCCAACAATTGTGGTGGAAGATCGACCGCGCGCTGACGCTTGACGACTGCCGGCAGTCCGCACTCGTCTGTCTCGTCGACGCGATCCGCAACGGCACGACAACACTGATCGATCACCACGCCAGCCCGAACGCGATCGACGGCTCGCTCGATGCAGTTGCGGACGCGGTGCTGGAATCCGGCTTGCGCGCGTCGCTGTGCTACGAAGTGACGGATCGCAACGGCGCGGCGGGCGCAAAGGCGGGAATCCGTGAAAACGTGCGCTTCATCAAGAAAGTGGCAAGTGGCGAGTGGCGGGTGGCGAGAAAACGCCTTGCGGCGTCGTTCGGCGTGCACGCCTCGTTCACCGTCTCCGACAAGACGCTCGACCAGTGCCTCGATGCCATCGATGGGCTGGACACGGGATTTCACATCCACGTCGCGGAGGATATCGCGGACGAAGATGACGCGTTGCAAAAATTCAAACTACGCGTCGGCGAACGGCTCGAATCGCGCGGCGTGTTCGGACCAAAGACGATTGCCGCGCACTGCGTCCAGGTCGATGTCGGCGAAATCGAATTGCTGCGCCGGACGAAGACGAACGTCGCGCACAACGCGCGGTCGAACATGAACAACGCGGTCGGCGTCGCGGATGTGCTGGGAATGCTGCGGCGCGGTATCAACGTTGGTTTGGGCAACGACGGCTTTACGAACAACCAGTTCGCGGAGATGAAGACCGCGTACCTGCTGCACAAATCGGCGCGGCGCGACCCACGCGTGATGGGCGCGGACCAAGTCGTGCAGATGGCGTACGCGAACAACGCCAAGATCGCGCAAGTGTTTTGGAAGCCGCGCGTCGGCGAGTTGTCCATCGGCGCGTTTGCAGATATAATCCTGCTCGATTACGTACCGTACACGCCACTCACCGCCGGCAATTTCCCGTGGCATCTGATCTTCGGAATGGATGGTACGCACATCACGCACACGATTTGCGCGGGCAAGTTGTTGATGAAAGATCGCCAATTGCTGACGCTGGACGAGGAAGCAATTGCGGCAAAGGCGCGCGAGGCGGCGAAGAAAGTTTGGAAGCGCGTGCAGGAAATTGGGTGAGTAGGTGATTTGGTGATTGGTCGTATTCTCAAAGAGGAGATGAGACGATGCCAATTCAGTCACTGGAAGAGATTGAGATTTACAAATTAGCGGAGGAGATTGCAGACAAGTGGTGGGGGATTGTTAGCCGTTGGTCGCCGTTTGCCCAAGACACGGTTGGCAAACAGTTGATTCGCGCGGTAGATTCAATTGGCGCAAATATCGCTGAAAGTTACGGGCGTTACCACTTTGGCGAGAAGATCAATCACCTGTATTATTCGCGCGGGTCGCTGTACGAATCAAAATTTTTCGTGCGCCGCGCGTTGAAACGCAAATTGATTACGGAAGCTTTCTTCAACGAAATGATGAACGATTTACAGATGCTCGCTCCAAAACTCAATGCCTACATCAAAAGCAAAAAGATGCAGAAACAAAATGCCTAATCACCCAATCACCCAATCACCCAATCACCGAATTGCCATCATCGGCGGCACCGGCAAGGAAGGCAACGCGCTCGCGTTTCGATTCGCGCGCGCCGGCGTGCGCGTCTTGATCGGCTCGCGCGACGCGGCGAAGGCGCAGAACGCCGCGAACGAAATGAACGCGCGGCTCGGCGCGGCCGCTTTGCGTGTCGAGGGATACTCGAACCGCGACGCGGCGGCGAAAGCCAACATCGTTTTGCTCTCGGTGCCGTATGACGGAATGAAACCGATCCTGGAAGACCTGCGCGACGCGGCGCAGAACAAAATCGTCATCAATATCGCGTCGTCGCTCGACCCGGAGCGCAAGAGCCGCGCGAAACCGCCCGCCGCCGGCTCCGTTACCGCGGAGGTGCAGCAATTTTTCGGCGACACCGCCAAGGTCGTCGCGGCGTTCCAGAACATCTCGCCGGAAAAGCTGGAAGCGGTCGACGAAAAAATCGATTCCGATGTGCTCGTGTGCGGCGGCGACAAAGCCGCGCGTGAGACCGTGATCGAACTGATTCGCCGGATCGGCATCGACGCGCTCGATGCCGGCGTGCTCGCAAACGCCATCGCGGTCGAAGCGTTGACCGCCGTGCTCATCGCGGTGAACATCAAATACAAAGTGAAAGGCGCGGGCATCCGATTGACTGGAGTGCCGCGTGAATGATCCGCGAATCACGCGAATCTGCGCCAATTTTTTTCATTCGCGTTAATTCGTGTAATTCGCGGATCATTCCTTTTGCCTTTTAGCTTTTTACTTTTTACTTGTCTATGACTCAACTCACGCTTACCGCTCTCCCCAACATCCCGCTCATCCAGCGCGGCGACGACCTCGCCGCGATTATTTTGCGCGGCGTGCGCGACGCGAACCTGACGCTCGAAGATGGCGACGTGCTGGTGCTGGCGCAGAAAATCGTCAGCAAAGCCGAAGGCAGAATGGTGCGCCTGCGCGACGTGACGCCCTCGCCACGCGCAGAGGAACTGGCGCGGCAGTGCGGCAAGGACGCGCGCTTTTGCGAGGTCGTGCTGTGGGACACGCGCGAGGTGCTGCGCGTGCGCGACGGCTTGATCGTCGTCGAAACGACGCACGGCTGGGTGTGCGCGAACGCCGGCATCGACCGCTCGAACGTCGCGCCCCCTTCGGGCGATGACGACGAGTGGGTGCTGCGCCTGCCGGAAGACGCGGACCGCTCCGCGCGCGAGCTGCGCGCGCGACTGCGCGCGGCGACCTCCTGCGACATGGGCGTCATTATCGACGATACGCACGGGCGCGCGTGGCGCAATGGCGCGATTGGCGTCGCGATTGGCGTGGCGGGCTTGCCGGCGGTGGAAGACCTGCGCGGGCGCGCGGACTTGTTCGGCTATCATCTGCAGGTGACGACAATTGGCTTGGCGGACCAGATCGCGTCCGCGGCGTCGCTGTTGCAAGGTCAAGCCGACGAAGGACGACCGATCATTCACGCGCGCGGCGGGCCCATGTCGCGCGGTGACGGCACGGCGCGGGAAATCGTGCGGGAGAAGGAACTGGACTTGTTTCGCTGAAGCAGGCAAAGATCGATCGTGCGGGCGAACGTGGGGCAACTGGAAAATCGATAGGAAGGGTATCCCATTGATTGGCGCACTCGACTGACGTAGAATAAAGTTGGCAGGCCGGTTTTCTCTTGCGAGTCAATCCAACTTTTCGTTTCGCGTTGTCGATCCCTTATAATGGAAACCTAGAAAGGTATTTCAATCCGCTCCGGCTGTCGGAGCGATTTTTTTGCTACTCGTCTGTCTTGACATCATTCAGAAAACGACCACAATTACGGAAATGTTTGCTCGGAATATCAAGCCCTTTTTGCGTCCGATTCTATGGACGGCTGCCGTCTTCCTGCTGCTAGGATTATTCTTATCCCTGGTTCTACCTCTGGCAGAGTGGGAACGCTGGGCATTGCGCCTCGTGTTTACTCTCTCCGGAATCTACTGGGTTGGCATGGCAATTTTTCTTGCGCCGCGCTACGGGCTGCGCGAATGGGTGACCTACGTCAACGTGACCGTCGCCTGCGGGACGATTGCTCTATCGGACTATTTATTCGGACGGGTTGATCTATCTCCCCTTTACGTCGTGGTTATTCTGATCGTCGCGATGCTGTGGGACCGGCGCGCCGCGTTGTTTGCCGCCGTTCTGGCGAGCGCGCTCACGCTGCTCATCGCGCTTGCCCCGTTGAACCAGCCGCCGGTCGAACCGGTACACCTCTTCTTCAACCTCTTGATCTACTTCGCCTCCGCGCTGCTTGTCTCCCACCTGACGACGACGCTGACGAACCGCTGGCAGGCGGCGGCAGCGCAAGCCGAGCAGCGACGCCAGGAAATTGTCCGACGAACGGACGAACTCGAAGGGCTGCACGGTCTCTCACAAGCATTCGGAAATCTGGAAGACGCCGACGCGACATTCCGGGAAGTGACCCAGCGAATCGCGCGATTTCTCGGCGTCAAGATTTGCGCCATCGCGATCCTCAACCCGGAGAACGGTCAACTCCAGGGCGCGCCGCCGGGATATGGGATCAGCGACGAATCGGTCCGAGCCTTGAAATTTCCGTTCAGCGACGACAAGACTCACTCCATCGAGTCGTTCAAGAACGACCATGTCCTATTCAACGACCTGACCGCGCTGCCTGCTTCCATACGCGAGTACGCCGCCCGTCAGAACATTCGTGAGTTCGTCACCGCTCGAATGATGCTGCGCGGGCGTCCCACCGGACTGATTCTGGCGGCAAACAAAATCAGCGGCAGCGGGTTCGATGAAGAAGACGGACGGCTGTTGAGCATCCTGGCAGGTCAAGCCGCGATGGCAGTAGAAAACGCGCGGCTCCATCAAGAAGCGCAGACCAATTTGCGCGACCTCACACGCCTTTACGCCGTCAGCACCCAGCTCGCCGTCCATTCCCGTCCCGACGAGATTCCCCGACACGTCGTCCAGGGCATCGCCGACGCGCTCGACGCGCCGTCCGCGACGATCGCCCTGCGGAACGAATCCACCGGCATTCTCGAATATTCCGCTACCGTGGGCGTGCCGGCAGACGCCCTCAAGGTCCCATTCCGCGAGAATGGAATTGGCATGACAGTGATGAACACGGGCGCAGCGCACTTTATCGAGGATGTTCAGACCGCGCGCGAGGTCAGTCCAGTGACGCGGGTCTGGGGCTATCGCGCCACCGCGTGCCTGCCGATCCAACGCGGCGGCAAGAGCGTTGGCGTACTCTACGTCAATTATCCCGAACCGCACATCTTTACTGACAACGAAAAAAATATGCTGGCGATCTTCGCCAACCAGACCGCGATTGCGCTGGAGAACGCGCAGCTCTGGTACGCCGAACAGACCAAATCGATCGAACTGGGCGCGCTCGCCAACCTGAGCCGCTCGCTCGCCGAGACGATGGACTTGGAGGATATGTTCCACGTGTTTGAGCGCCAAGTCCGCGCGAACATCCCCGCGGCGGAAGGCGGCGCGCTGCTGATTTATGATTCCCAGCGCGCGGCGCTCGTTCCGCGCGCGTCGTTCGGGTACGACCGCGAAATCCTTCAGATGGTCGCCATACAGCCGGGCGAATCGGCTGCCGGCAGGGTATACCAAACGAACCAGCCCGTGCGGTTGAGCGGACAGGAGGCGGTCAAGGAAGCGCGGCGCAGGATGCAGCCGGACAACCAGGCGTTGTTTGCCGCCGCGTCGCCGTGGGGCGGAATCCCGCAGAGTATGATCAGCGCGCCATTGAGCGCGAGCGGTGAAACGATGGGATCGATCGTGCTCGACAATTCCAGCTCTCCGCAAGCGTTCACCCAGGACGATTTGCAACTGCTGGTCGCCATGGCGGACCGCATCGCGCTGGCGATCCACAACGCGCAGCTGTTCGCGCGTGAACGCCGACGCGCGGCTCAACTTGCCACGGTGAATGAACTGGGGCATCGCGTCTCGTCGATCCTGGATATGGATGAACTCGCGCAGACGCTGGTACGCCTGATCCGCGACAAATTCGAGTACCGCTACGTTCATTTGCTTATCAACGATCCCTCGAAGAATGAAACCGTGCTGCGCGCGGGCGCAGGTCCCACCATGACCGAACTTGTTCCGGGTCGGTTCATTCTGCCCTTCGATCAGGGGATTGTCGGTTGGACTGCCGCGCACGGCGAAACGCTGCTCGCGAACGATGTTTCAAAGGAAGCGCGTTTTCAGTATCATCCAGCCGTTGCCGACACGCGCTCGGAAATCGCCATCCCCTTGACGATGAGCGCGCGCGTGATCGGCGTGCTCGACATCCAAAGCGAACAACTCAACGCGTTCGATCCCAGCGATGTAGCAACGCTGGAGACGCTGGCGGGTCAAATCGCGATCACGCTGGAGAACGCGCGCCTGTACGGCGAGGTGCAGGAACAGGCGCACCGCGACAGTCTGACCCAGGTCTACAATCACGGATATTTTTTGGAGCGATTCAGCGAGGAATTGGCGTGCGCGCGGCGCGAGACGCAGCCGCTCGCGCTGATAATGCTCGACGTGGATTACTTTAAGGAATACAACGACGCGTACGGTCACGTGGTCGGCGATCAGGTGCTGGTCAAAATCGTCCAGGCGATCCGCGCGCACGTTCATCACACCGATCTCGTGGGGCGGTGGGGCGGCGAGGAATTTGGCATCGCCTTGTTGCGGACCGATGCCGCTGGCGCGCTGCGGGTGGCAGAACGCATTCGCCAGACGCTGGCGGCGACGCGCGTAGAAAACAGAGACGGTGCGACCATTCCCTCGCCGACGGTGAGCCAGGGAATCGCCAGCTACCCCGCGCACACGCAAGACGCCGCCACACTGATCGATCTAGCCGACGCCGCGCTGTACCGCGCCAAATCGCATGGACGCGACCAGATTTGTGTAACCGGCGCGAAATGCTCCTGAACAGATTGGCGTTTCAATGCCGAAAGTATCCACTCTGGAGCGGATGCGCCTCGTCAATCGTAATAAACGCTGCCGGGTCGATGCCGTCGATAATCGCGCGCACCGCTTGAACCTGGCGGCGCGGCATCACCGAATTGACAACCGTAATCTTCCCCGCCTGACCTTGCGCCGCGAATTCAGTGACCGCGTAGCCGGCTTGCCGTAGCGCGTCGGCAATCGCGCGGCCTCCCGCCGGCGAATAGACCCGCAGCATCGCATACCCAATCGCCAGCCGCTCCTCCACCACCATTCCCAGCATCACCCCAGAGCCAAAGCCCGCCGCGTAGCCCAGCACCGTCCAGACATTCAACGGTCCTTGCAGCACCGTGCTGACCGCCAGGATGAACACCGTCGCCTGCACCATTCCGATCAAACCGGCGAACAACCGGCGGCCGCGCATGATGAGCAGCATGCGCGTCGTGTCAAGCGACATGTCGGTCACCCGCATCAGAAAAACGAATAGCCCTGCCAAAATCATTTCGACTTGCATCCGTCCCAATCCTTTCGACGCAAAAGATTTCCCTCTCCAAGCCAGCGAGAGGGAAAGATTAGAATGACGCTCATTCACCAAACAAACGCTTGTGCTCGATCATCATACATTTGTCCATCGATACGACCAGCCCCGCCGCTTCGGCGGCTCGCGCTGCCTCCGCGTTGACGATACCGACTTGCATCCAGACGATCTTCGCGCCGATCTGGATCGCTTGCGCCACAATCGGCGGCGTCTCTTCCGCGCGGCGGAAGATTTGCACCACGTCTACCTTTTCCGGAATCGACAGCAAATCCGGATACGCCTTCTGCCCCAGCCCTTCCTGGATCGTCGGATTGACCGGGATGATCCGGTACCCTTTCAGCATCAAGTACTCCGGCACGTAATACCCCGGCTTGGCTGGATTCGTCGAGAACCCCACCGTCGCGATCGTGCGAATCGTTTGGTACATTTCCTTCAACTGTGCGTCGTTCATGCGTCTCCTCGTTTCAACTGGATAGGCAGCGCAACGCGAAACGTCGTCGCGCCCGGTTTAGAATCGATAGTGATCTGTCCCTGATGCTTCTGGATGATATTATAACTGATATGCAAACCCAGCCCGGTGCCGATGCCCGGCGGCTTGGTCGTGAAGAACGCTTCGAAGAGACGCGGCAGAATGTCCGGCGGAATGCCCGGACCCGTATCGGTAATTTCGACGACGACGTAATCCTCTTGCCGATACGTCCGCAGCGTCAGGTCACCGCTGCCCTTCATCGCGTCAATCGCGTTGTCGATGATGTTCGTCCACACCTGGTTCAGCTCGCTGCCGTACGCCTCGATGCGCGGCAGGTCGGGCGCAAAATCGCGCGTGACGCGCACGCCGCTCTTGAGTTTGTGCCGTAGAATGACAAGCGTATTTTCCAAGCCGGCGTGTACGTCCACTTGCTGGATCGGCGCCTGATCGAGGTAGGCGTACGATTTCACTGCCTGGACGATTTCGGAGATGCGTCCCGCGCTTTGGCTCACCTCGTCGAGCAGCGCGTAGACGGAATAGCCAACGCCCAGCCATCGCACGACGCTTGACAGCTGCGCGCCAAACGCGTCGCCCAGTTTCGCCAGCTCGTCTGCATCCCAGCCGAACGCGACGCGCGGCGGCGCGAGTTCCCACGCGCGCTCGGTCCCGCGTTCTTCCAGCCAGTCCTGCACCGCGCTCTCACGGTCGCTGCGCGTCAACGGATCGAGCGGCGCAGGCGACGCGGCGCGCGCTGCCATCTCCGCGCGCAGCGTGTTGAGCGTTTCCGTCTGCCGCGCGTCGAGCGCCAGCGTTGCAAGGTCTGCCGCCGCGCGCTGCCATTCGACCAAGGTGTCGCGCAATTGCGCCGCGCTGCGCTGCGCCGCCGCGGCAGGATTGTTCAACTCGTGCGCCAAGCCGGCGGACAGCGTGCCGAGCGCCGCCATCTTTTCGCTCTGCCGCAGCATCGCTTCGGTATTCCGCAGCCGTTCCGTCACCGTCCGCAAAATGGACAGCGTCGCCTGCGGTCGCGTGGACAGCAGTTCGCGGAACACGTCGCCGC
>DAIDTM010000531.1 GCA_027457205.1 Anaerolineae bacterium
GCGCGGGCAAGTCCATGACGTTATCCGCGATTGCTGGCTTTGCGCCGCCCGAGACGGGGCGCATCGTCATCGGCGAACGGATTTTGTTCGACGCCGACCGGCGCATCGATCTGCTGCCGCAACAACGCCGCGTCGGTTTGGTGAAGCAAGACCTGGCGCTCTTTCCGCACATCACCGTCGCGCAGAACATCGCATACGGCTTGGGACGCGCATCGCCAGAAATGCGCCGAACCCAGGTGCACGATCTGCTCGCGCTCGTCAACCTGAACGGACTGGACGCGCGCTATCCGGCGCAGCTCTCCGGCGGTCAGCAGCAGCGCGTCGCGCTGGCACGCGCGCTCGCGCCGCGCCCCGCGGTGCTCTTGCTCGCCGAACCGTTCAGCGCGCTGGACGCGCCGACGCGGATGCAGCTGCGTTCCGAGGTGCTGAACTTGCAGCGCGAAATCAAAATCCCGGTCGTGTTCGTGACGCACGATTTGGGCGAGGCGTACTTTTTAGCCGATCAACTGGCGGTGATCGACGCGGGGCGAATCTTGCAAATCGATGCGCCCGGCGAGATTTTGCGCCAACCGTGTTGTTTGCGGGTGGCGCAGGCGGTCGGCGTGAAGAATATTTTGCCGGGGACGGTGGTCGCGTCCGATAAGGAGGGCTGCCGCGTGCGCGTCGGCGACGCGACGCTCGACGCGCCGCGTTATCCGTTCGCGCCGGGCGCGCGCGTGTTCGTCTGTTTGCGTTCCGAGCGCGTGATGCTCATTCGTCCCGAACGCGCCGGGCAATCGAGCGATGAGAACGCGCTGCGCGGTGAAATTGTCCGCGAGATGAACGACGGAATGAACGTGACGCTGTATTTCCGCGTAGAAGGCGCGCGGTTGCTGCGGGAGCAAGACCACGATCTTGAAATCGAATTGCCCGTGTACATTTTTGAGCGACTCAACCTCGCACGCGAGCGAGAGTGGACCGTGGCGCTGCGGAAGAACGCGATGCATTTGATTGGAGGTTAGAGGTTGGAAGTTGGAGTAGCGGCTCTGGTTTCCAAACTAACTTCCAATCTCCAATCTCTAATCTCTAATCTTCACCTTCAATCCTCATCGTTCTCTTCGACGATCTTCTTGACGGTTACTTTGAGCTTCGGGTACTTGACGCGCCCCGCGTTGAGCATGTCGGTCACGGCTTGCGTCGTATACTTGGCGAAATCGTCCGCCGGCTCGTCCTCGCCTTCGATCCAGAGCGTGACCTTGAGTTGAATCGCTTTTTGCATCGATTTAATTTTCCTCTACAGCGTTTTCCAGCTGCCGCCTTCTTGATATTCTATCTTCATGATCGGATGGATTTCCCAGATCGTGCCGCGCGTCTTGCCGACTTGATCGGGATGCTCAGGATCGAGCAGCAACCAGCCGCTGATGCGAACGCGCTGTTTGTTCTTGGCGAAATTTTCAAGCGCCTTGAGCGTCCACGTCGGATGACTCGGTCGCACGCGCGGCGTCGTTTCTACAACGATCGACTGGGTGCGATCCTCGCCAGCGTTCTGGGTTAACCACACGTGCCAATCGGACATCTCGGGCGTACTGCCGTGGCAGTTGGTCGATTCGGGACCTTGCTGTTTGGCGTCGAACAAATATCCTTCGACCGAAATCGGAATGCCTTCATAACGCGCGACGGTCGCCGCGTCGCCGGCAGACCACTTGTCATGGTCTTTGCGCTCGATGCCTTTGGGCCACGCAAGTTGTTCCACCGCATCGAACAACACGGGATAGTACGCGCTCGCGTCGTCCACGCGATTCTTCAAACGATTGAGCACCGGGTCGCCGCCGTCGCCCTGCGGCGGGCATCCGTTGAAAGATGACACTTCTTGTGGCGTGGGCTTTTGCGCGAGGGTGGGCAGCGCGCCGGGCGTACTGGGAACGGTTCCCGAATTACTGGTCGGCGTCGGAGTGACTTTTTGGCACGCCGCCGCGCTGAACAGTACGAGCATTAACATCGCCGCGGTGAAGATTGATCGTCGCATGAGGTTTCCTTTCTGGTCCGTCTGAATTGGGTCGATTATAACATCGGCGGAGAATCCAGACAAGCCATACGCGTTCAAACGACGATGCTCTATCGCGGGATGAGGTGAATCG
>DAIDTM010000532.1 GCA_027457205.1 Anaerolineae bacterium
GATGAAAGAGTCCTGCTTCCGCCTTCATCCTTCATCCTTTGATTCCGCCTTCCGTCATCGCGCGCACGTCGAGAATCTTGTCGAGTTGCTCCGCGGTGAGATAACCTTTTTCGAGCACCACCTGTCGAATCGTCACGTTGCGCGCCATCGCTTCCTTCGATACTTCGGCGGCTTTCAAATAGCCGATGACCGGGTTGAGCGCGGTGACGAGTACGGTAGATTTGGCAAGCCATCCTTCCGCTTTTTCGCGATTCGCGGCAATGCCGACGACGCATTTCGTCGTGAACGCGTCGACCGCGTGGATCAGCACGTCCATCGTCTGGAACAAGTTATGGGCGATGATCGGCATCATCACGTTGAGTTCGAGTTGCCCCGCCGCCGTCGCGAGCGACACGGTGAGGTGATTGCCCATCACCTGATAGCACGCCATGTTCAGCATTTCCGCGAGCACCGGATTCACCTTGCCCGGCATGATCGACGAACCGGGCTGCACCGCCGGCAAACGAATCTCGTCTAGCCCGGTCGTAGGACCGGACGCGAGCAATCGGAAATCGTTCGCGACGCGCGTGAGCGTGAGCGCGAGCGTGTTCATCGCCGCGGAGAAATCCGCCGCGTCCGCTAGCGACTGCATCGATTCAAAAAGATTTCCGCTTGATCGCACGTTCAAACCGGTCAATTCGTTTATTCGCTGGATCATTCGTCGATGATATTCCGGGTGCGCGTTCAGCCCGGTGCCAGTCGCCGTGCCGCCGATGCCAAGCCGCCGCAGCCGGTCGCCCGCGGTCGCGATGCGCTCGCGGTCGTTCCGTACCGCCTGCGCGTATCCGCCGAATTCCTGCCCCATCCGCACCGGCACCGCGTCCTGCAAATGCGTCCGCCCGGATTTGACGACGCCGTCGAACTCGCGCGCCTTGGCGTCGAGCGCGTCCGCGAGCGCGTCGATCGCGCGCAGCAGTTCGTCCAGCCGCCACAGGCAACCGAGGCGAATCGCGGTTGGAATCGTGTCGTTGGTCGATTGCGCCATGTTCACGTGGTCGTTCGGGTTGACCGGCTTTTTCGCGTCGTCGAGCGTGTAGCCGAGCAGCTGGTTCGCGCGGTTGGCGATGACTTCGTTCAGGTTCATATTGTGCGACGTGCCTGCGCCGGCTTGAATCGGATCGACGACGAATTGCGCTTCCCATTTATTGTCGATCACTTCTTGCGCGGCGGTGACGATGGCATCGGCAATCTTTTGATCGAGCAAGCCCAGATCGCGATTGACCTCCGCTGCGGCGCGCTTGATCGTCGCCATCGACCAGACGAAGGCGCGGTACGGCTTCAATCCGCTGATCGGAAAATTTTCCACGGCGCGTTGCGTCTGCGCGCCCCACAGCGCGTCGCTGGGAACATTGACGATCCCCAGCGAATCTTTTTCTGTCCGGTATGACATTTCAACCTCCAAATTTGTAGGGGCGCAGCACCCTGGCACCGCCCGCCAGGGCAGGTGTGCTGCGCCCCTACATAATTCCGTCGTGTCTACTTCATTTGCCCAGCAATTCGATCTGAATCTTCGCCTGATTCTTGAGCAGCATGTGTCCGTTGCCGTTGAGCACCTTTTCCAATTCTTCGCGCGCCTTACCCTTGTCGCCGCGCCTGGCGTACAGCACGCCGAGATAGTAATGCGCGTGATCGAGACTGGGCGCGAGCGCGGCGGCTTGCTGAAATTCGTTAAAGGCATTGTCGGGATTGCCTGCCGCGTAATAACCGCTGCCGAGATTCAAGTGCGCCTGCGCGTCTTGCGGATTGTCCTTGACGGCTCGTTCAAACAACTCGACCGCCTGATACGCGGTCAGTTCCGTTTCTTTTGTTTTCTTGTCTGCCATCCAATGCTCCTCGCGGAAAGGAATGAATGCTCGTCTCGATTGGCGGATCGATTTTACCCCAGATTGTCTGGAAACTCAAGCGCCGCGTATCTGCTCAGGCAACCCCGGTTCACCGCAGAGTCGCAGAGGACACAGAGACGAAAATATAAAAAACCTCTGCACTCTCTGCGTCTCGGCGGTGAATTTGCGGCTGGGCTGAGCAGTCACAGCGCAGAGAAAGCGAAAGACTCCCAAACCACGGGAGTCTTTCAAAACCCAGCGCGCAGCGAAGCGGATTCTTTTTGCGCCCGGCTCGTTATGGCGTCGAGAACTTGCCGGTCATGAACGCGTCGGCTTGGGCGAGCGCAACGGCTTGCCAATAGTAATTGAGCGCGGTCAACTGATCGCTGGCGCTGCCCTGACGCAGCGCGTTGGCGTTCTCGTAGTACAGGATCGCCGGGACCGGCACTTCGCTGCCGCAGAGCGTAATCAACTCCTTGGCGCGTTCGTCGGCAAAATCCAGCATCGACCCCAATGCCTTTTCGTTTTGGTACGACGTGACCTGGAAATTACTGTCCATCTTGGCGTCCAGCGAATAGTACTTGGCGATGAGTCCCGAAGAATACGCGTAGATATTCTGCGCGTTGCCGAAAAGCATCGCCGCCTCTTGCATTCCGGATTTCATCTGCTGGTCCAGCACTTGTTCTCCTTGGCTGGATAGAAGGGTAAAGCGATAATCGGCGTCCTTGCCCATCAGCTGGTTCTTGACCGCCGAGTCCGTCGTGCCCAATTGCTGCGCCGCCGGCGCGATCTCGGTCGAGTCGAACAGCGCGAGGTTTGCATCGCCGGCGCGGCTCAACGTCTCGGCGACCGCGACGACCTTCGCTGTCGTGGGCGTCGGCGCAGAACCGTAGCCGGTTTCAAAATCGACGGAATCGCGCGCGATTTGCACGTAATTGTCCGCGCTGACCATATCTTCGGCGATGTTCATCAGCGCCAGCAGCGTCTGGTCTCGGGTGTTTTTGGACAAGTTGGCGCGCAGCGCCGCGATGCGATCCTGGACTCCCACAAGCAGCCCTTCGGCAGCGCCCAAATTGCTGTACGTGTCGAAGAGTCCGATCGCATCGCTGACCGTCTTGGGCTGGTGCAGTTGAATCTCATTCACCGCGCTGTCCAAATCGGACTGGGCGCTCGCGAGCGACTCGAGATAATTGACCGCCGAATTAAAACCGCCGGTATTGTAATCCTGGGTGAGCGTACCATCCGCGTCGGCTTGGCGCATCCTCGAAACGGCGTCCGTGATCTCAAAGTACGCCAGTCCCACCAAGCCCTGGTTCAAGTCGTTCGTCGATTTCGCCGCCGCTTGATCGGCATACTGAACGTCGCTCGCCAGATATTGCTGAATGGGCGCGGAAAAACTCTTGACCTGCGTGCGTTCCTGGTCGTAGCGGCTGTACCAATCGGCGAGTTTTGCTTTCAAATTGTCGAACGCGCGCGCGGGAAACTGCGGCGGCACCGGCGATACGGACGGTCGCGGCAGCGGCTTGCCAACGATCTGCTGATACGCATCGTAGATGTTGCCCACCTCCTGCACGTTCATGCCGAGGTTATTTCCCTCCGCCACCACGTCGACCATTTGCTTGGTGTTCTCGTCCTGGTCGTAACGCTGACCGATGGGAACGAGTACGAATTTCTTGCCCTTGCGCGCCGCGCCTTGCATCTTTTGAGGAATTCCGCCGACCGGACCGACCGTACCATCCGGGTTGATCGTGCCGGTCATCGTAGCCTCCGGACGCGGCGTATCGCCGCGCAGCGCCGCGAGGACACCGATGGTCATCAGCGCGCCGGCGCTCGGTCCATCGATTCTGCCGCCGACGCTGAAGGTGAATTCATAATTCGTCGGATCGATGCCGCTCAACATCGATGCGATCAGGACGGCTTCCCAGCCCGCGGCGTGCCACTGCGGTCCCGTGCCGCCGATTCGCCTTCGAGAAAGCCCACGCGCAGTTGACCGGGCGTCGTCGCCGGGCGGACGCGAATCTCGATGGGACTCGTGCCGCCGGTGGCTGGTGTGCCGGACGTGACGTAGAGCGCATCGACCTGGACGGAGCGCTCCGCCGCGGTGGGCGCGGCAGCCCGCGTGGGGAAGATCGCAACGGGAGTATTGTTGGTTGGGGCGGGTGTATCGGTTGCGGTGGAGTTGAGCGCGGTGAGCGAACTGATCGGATTGCAAGCCAATCCGAAGAACACGAACAGAATCGCAAGCCAGGTCAAAAGCTTAGGTCGGATACGCATATGCCCTCCCTCGGACACGCCGAATCCAAACGTTGGACTGTTTTGACGGCGGCTATTTTCCTTGCCACACCGGCGCGCGTTTCTCCAGGAACGCCGTCATTCCTTCCTGCGCGTCGCACGTCATGGCATTCTGGCTCATCGTCTCGCCCATCAAATCGTACGCCGCGTCTTGATCGACGCCGGCTTGGCGATAGAACGCCTGCTTGCCGATCTGGAGGATCAGCGGGCTGGAACTGGCGATTTGCCGCGCTAGTTCCAAAACTTCTTCGTCGAGTTTTTCCGCCGGCACGACGCGATTCACCAAGCCCCATTCCGCCGCGGTGCGCGCGTCAATCGGCTTGCCGGTCAAGAGCATCTCCATCGCGCGCTTGCGCCCAATGTTCCGGCTGACCGCGACCATCGGCGTCGAGCAAAACAGACCGATCCTGACGCCGGGTGTCGCGAACTGCGCCTTTTCCGATGCGACCGCCAGGTCGCACGTCGCGACCAACTGGCAGCCCGCGGCGGTCGCGACGCCGTGCACCGAGGCGATCACTGGCTGTGGGATGCGCTGAATCGTCTGCATCAGCCGCGTGCACGTCTGAAAGATCTCGCGCTCTTCCTCGATCGTGCGTCCGAGCATTTCGCGCAAGTCGTGCCCCGCCGAAAACACGGGACCCGCGCCGCGAATGACGATGACGCGGCACTCGGGGCGCGCGCGCTCGCGTTCGAGTGTCTCAGTCATTGCGCGCATCAGCCCGGTCGACAGCGCGTTGCGCTGCTGCGGGCGATTCATCGTGACGATGACCGCCGGCAGCGCGTCTTCGACGATCACGTAATTTTGCGCGTCAGTCAAGAGGCACCTCCAGAAACGCAAAGACGGATACACAAGTCGTGTGTATCCGTCTTGCGGCGCGTTCAGCGCCGAATGATGGGAATGGCTGCGCCCGAAATCAACTCGCCTTGCGCAGCTTGGACGTTCATCACGCTCACCTGCGCGGCGACTTGCTGCGCCAGTTTCTTGAACGCCTGCGCGTTCGGCGAATCGGGCTGCGCTGCCGTAATCGGCGCGCCGCCGTCTCCGCCGACGCGGATCGCGACATCGAGCGGGATTTCGCCGAGGAACGGCACGCCGTACTTGTCCGCCATCCGCTGCGCGCCGCCGTGCGCGAAAATATCGGTGCGTTCGCCGCAGTGCGGGCAGATAAAGTACGACATGTTTTCGACGACGCCGAGCACCGGCACTTCGAGTTTGCGGAGCATCATGATGCCGCGGACGACATCCGCCAGCGCGACGTCCTGCGGCGTCGCGACGATCACGCCGCCGGTCAGCGGCACCGATTGCGCCAGCGTCAACTGTGCGTCGCCGGTGCCGGGTGGCAGATCAACCACGAGGTAATCGAGTTCGCCCCAATCCACGTCGCTGAGGAACTGCTGGATCGCGCTGTGCAGCATCGGTCCGCGCCAGATCATGGCTTGTTCCGGCGCGACGAGAAAGCCCATCGACATGAGCTTGACGCCGTGCGCTTCGAGTGGAATGATGCGCTGATCTTTGTTCGCGTGCGGCTGCTCGTTGATGCCCATCATGATCGGAATGTTGGGACCATAAATGTCCGCGTCCATCAAGCCGACCTTCGCGCCCATCTGCGCGAGCGCGACCGCGAGGTTCACGGAGACGGTCGTCTTGCCAACGCCGCCCTTGCCGGACGCGACCGCGATGGTGGACTTGACCGGAATGTTGAGTTTGCCGCTGATGCGCGCGTCGCTCGGCACGTTCGCGTCCCACTTGATGCTGACTTGCTTCGCGCCGAGCGCGACGACCGCGGCTTTCGCTTCCGATTCGATCTGATTCCGCAGCGGGCACGCCGGCGTCGTCAGGACGATGGTAAAGTTCACCGCGTCATTCTGAATCTTGATGTCCTTGATCATTTTGAGCGAAACCAGATCGCGGTGCAGTTCCGGTTCGTCGACCTTGCTGAGTGCGGTCAATATCTGTTGTTCGGTTAGCATTATCGCTCCAAATCTAAAACGTGAAACGTAAAACGTAATCGAATCATGCTTTACGTTTTATTCTCTCACATCATCGACGCGCGAAACTCGTCCCACGTCGCTTTGCTGTACCCGCCCAGCGGCTGCTTGACCAGCGCGCCTTTCTCCAGCGCCTTGACCTGGTCTTCGTACGTCGGGCGTCCCTCTTCGACGTACAACACGCCGATCGGAATGCGGTCGCCCCACTCGTGCGCCTTCGCCATTGCGGTATTGTAATCGCGCGGGTTGTACGACGCGTCGTCGTCCAGCTTGTAGACGCGCGGGCGGTACCACTCGACCGTGTTGACGAGGTTGTAGACGACGCACGATTGCAGCACATCGACGAGCGCAAAGCCCTTATGCTGGATCGCCTTGGCGAACGTCGCCGCCATGTGCTTGGGATCGCCGGAGAACGTGCGCGCGACGAACGTCGCGCCGCCGGCAATCGCCATCACGACCGGATTGAATTCGATCTCAATCGCGCCGTCCGGCGTCGTCGATGCGACCCAGCCCTTGGTGCTCGTCGGCGAGTACTGTCCTTTCGTCAACGCGTACACCTTGTTGTCCTCGACGATCATCGTAATGTCGGAGTTGCGGCGCAGCGCGTGAACGAAGTGTCCCGCGCCGATGCCGTACGCGTCGCCGTCGCCGACGGTGACAATGACCTTGAGGTCGTGGTTCGCGAGTTTCGCGCCCTGCGCCATCGGCAGCGAGCGACCGTGCAAGCCGAGAAAACCATTCGAATGGACATAGTCCGGCAACTTGCTGCCGCAGCCGATGCCGCTGACAAAGTACGCTTGGTACGGCGGAATTTGCAGCTGCGCGAGCGATTGCTTGACCGCGTTGAGGATGCCAAAGTCGCCGCAACCGGGGCACCACGTCACCTCGCGCTCGCCTTCGTAGGACTTGGGAGTCAGTTTGAATTCGGGCATTACTTTTACGTCTATCATTGTGATATTCTCCGTAATTGCTATCATTTCATCAAGACGGAAGACGGAAGACGGAAAAATTCCGTCGTCGGTTGTCCTTCCTCCGTCGGTTTTACGCGTGCACCTTGCGCTTGGAAGTCTTCTTCGCGTTGCCGCCGTGTCCGTTGTGCGATATCTTCGCGACGCGCGGCGCCGCGTGCTTCATCCGAATCTTGACCGTGTTCGCGATCTCAACGCCGGAAAACGGGCGACCGTTGTATTTCAAAATCTTGTCGTCGACCGCGCGACCCGTGTAGACGCGGACGACCTGCGCCAGCTGCGCGGTGTAATTGCCTTCGATGTCGATCAGATGCTGCGCTTTCGCGAGTTCTTTCTCCAACCGCGCCTCGTCCAGCGGATAAATGTCGATAAAGTGCAGCGCGTTCGCCTTGACGCCGTCGGCGTTCAGAAGATCGACCGCCTCGCGGATCGCGTGGCGCGTCGCGCCCCAGCCCATCAGCGTGATCGGCGCGTTCTTGGGACCGTACCATTCCGGCATCCGCATTTCCGGCTTCATCGTTTCGATTTTCCGCATCCGCTTCTCGTGCTGCGCGATGCGGTTCGCCGCGTCTTCGTCTTCGATGCGCCCGGTCTCGGTGTGCTCGTCGCTCGTTACGGTAAAGACCGTGTTCGGATGACCTTGGCGCGCGCGCGGCGAGATGCCATCGGCGGTGATCGCGTAACGTTTGTATTCGCCGGGCGCGAGCGCGTCCATCTCTGCTTCCGTCAGCGTCTTGCCGCGATCAATCTAGAATTGCTCGAACGGCATTTCTTCGACGCCGACCGAGCGTGAGGCGAACGCCTGGTATCCTTCAGTGAGGATGAGCACGGGGCACTGATATTTTTCGGCGAGGTTGAACGCGCGCGCGGTATCGGCGTAGCACGATTCCACGCCGCCCGGCGCGATCACGATGCGCGGAAATTCATCTTGCGACGCGTGCATCAGAAAAAGCAAGTCGCCTTGCCCGGGGCGCGTCGGCATCCCGGTCGATGGACCGGGACGCTGCGAATCGACGACGACGAGCGGCGTCTCCGCCATGCCCGCCATACCGAGCGCCTCGACCATCAGCGAAAATCCGCCGCCGCTGGTCGCGGTCATCGCGCGGACGCCGGTTTGCGCCGCGCCAATCGCGAACAGGATCGCGGCGAGTTCGTCTTCGGTCTGCTTGGTGACGAGGTTAAAACGCTTCGACTGCGCGGTCATAAATTCGATGATCGTCGTGCCGGGCGTCATCGGGTACGCGCTGATTAATTTGCAGCCCGCCGCAATCGCGCCGAGACCAATCGCCTGGTTGC
>DAIDTM010000533.1 GCA_027457205.1 Anaerolineae bacterium
GTTTCCAGTACGGCATGGGTTTTGAGAATACGACCGAAGAAGGCGATTTCGTTTTCGAGTCCAATGGCGTGCGCGTTTATCTCGATAGCGCGAGCGCGATGTACCTGGAAGGCGCGATCGTCGATTACGTGGACAGTCTGAGGGGCGGCGGGTTGAAGATCGAAAAGGCCAACGCGGTCAGCACCTGCTCGTGCGGACAATCGTTCAGCGCGGAAGAAGGCGGGCACGGCGAGAGCTGCGGCTGCGGGCATCACTAAACCGAATGCGCGGAGACCTGGCAGGCGCCCAACCTGTCAGGTCTTTTTTATTTGACTAGAGTCCTACTCTGGGCTACAATGCCCGCGACCAAGCAAAGGAGTTGGATTGATGGAATTGAAAGAGCAATTGAGCGAGGATTTGAAAACCGCGATGCGGGCAAAAGACGAGAATCGCATCCGCGCGATTCGGATGTTGAAAGCCGCCATCTCGAATTTCGAACTCGCGCGCGCGAAAGACGCCCGACCGCCTACGGAAGCTGATTATTTGGGTGTCGTCGAAAAGCAGATCAAACAGCGCCGCGATTCGGTCGAGCTGTACAAGCAGGGCAACCGCCCTGAACTCGCGGCGATAGAAAATGCAGAGATTGCCGTATTGGCAGCGTACCTGCCTAGCCAACTTTCGCGCGACGAGGTCAAGACTGAAGTGCAGGGCATTATCGCCGCGCTCGGTACGAAAGAGTTTCCGAAAGTAATGAGGGAAGCCGCGACGAAACTCAAAGGGCGGGCAGACGGCAAGATGGTCAACGAAGTGGTGAAGGAACTGACGGCGTAGGCGCGAAATGACACGAAGCAGGAGGCGATAACTCCTGCTTCTGCATTTCAAGGCAATTGCCCAATGTCAACACTCGCGGCATCCACCGTGCCCTGACAGATTTGCATGATCGACTTGCGAAGGTTGAACGATGGCTCGAAGCATAGAACCCACGGAGGGAAACATGCGCCTTGAAACTTGTTCACGACTTCCAGCGTCGAACGCGCGCGTGACGCCAGTCCTGTTCGTGCATGGCGCGTGGCACGCGGCGTGGTGCTGGCAAGAGCATTTCATGGATTATTTCGCGCAGCGCGGTTATGCGGCGTACGCGTTCGATCTGCGCGGGCACGGCGGCAGCGACGGGCGCGGTCGGTTGCGCTGGACGCGCATCTCGGAGTACGTCGCGGATGCGGCGCAGATCGCGCAGCAGCTGTCCGCGCCGCCAGTCATCATCGGTCATTCGATGGGCGGTCTGGTCGCGCAAAAATATTTAGAGACGCACGCTGCGCCCGCCGGCGTGCTGCTCGCCTCCGTGCCGCCGGCGGGCGTCCTGGCGACGACGCTGCGGATCGCGCGGCGGCATCCGCTGGAATTTGCGCGCGTCAATTTGACGTGGCGGCTCTATCCGCTCGTCGCGACGCCGCGTCTCGCGCGCGAAGCGTTTTTCTCAGCAAGTATGCCAGAGGAGCAGCTGCAAGTGTACGCCAAGCGCCTTCAAGATGAATCGTTCCTGGGTTTTCTCGATATGCTCGCGCTGAACCTGCCGCGCCCCCAGCGCGTCAAGGCGCCGATGCTGGTGCTGGGCGCGGCGAACGACACGATCTTTCATCCAAACGAAATCGAGGCGACCGCGCGTGCGTACAACACACCGGCGACGATCTTTCCGAATATGGCGCACGATATGATGCTGGAAGCCGGCTGGCAAGCCGTCGCGGACAAGATCATCGCCTGGCTGGGCGAGCGGGGAATTTAGGGCGCGGGCAATTCGCGAATGTGTCTATCGCGTCGTCCGGCAACCGCGTATTCGTCGAGCGTCCAATGTTGACGCGCCGACTGCAAAATCGTTGCGTAATCGCCTCTTTTCCGTTATAATAGCCGAGCTCAAAATCAAATCCAGGATATCGAATATGAAAGTCCTGATGACTCTGCGCTTTACTCAAGACCAACTAAATCGCGTGCGCGCGGTCTCGCCGGAACTGCAAGTGATTCAACGGTCCGTGCGTGATGATTGGGACCCGACGGATACCTCTGGCATGTTCGACGGCGATGAGGAAATTCTCTACGGTTTTAAGCCGCCGCGCAACCTTGCCGCCGCGCCGCGCTTGAGATGGATGCAACTGCACAGCGCGGGCATCAATCATCTCATCAACATGAACCATCCGATTTTGCAGAGCGATATTCGGATCACCACGGCGAGCGGCGTCCACGACGTTCCGATTGGCGAATTTGCGATTGGGGTGATGTTCGCGCTTGCGCGGCGCGTGCCGCAGATGGTGCGCCAGCAGGACCGCGCCGAATGGCCCAAGCACAAATGGGGTCTGTTTCTCGGCACGGAACTGCGCGGCAAGACGCTCGGGGTCGTGGGTTATGGCAGCATCGGACGCGAAGCGGCGCGCATTGCCAAGCAGGGATTCGCGATGCGCGTGCTGGCGCTGACGCGCAGCGGCAATCGACCGAATCGCGGCTATGTCGTGCCCGGCGTTGGCGACCCGGAAGGCAGCTTGCCGGACGCGTGGTTCGCACGCGAGCAATTGCGCGACCTGCTCGCGCAGTCCGATTTCGTTTTGATCGCGCTGCCGCTGACGAGCGAGACGCGCGGTCTTATCGGTGAAGCGGAACTGCGCGCGATGAAGCCGACCGCGTTCATCGTCAACATTGCACGCGGCGGCATTATCGATGAAGCCGCGCTAGTGCGCGCGCTGAAAGAGCACTGGATCGCCGGCGCGGGGCTTGACGTGTTCGAAAAAGAGCCGCTGCCGGCGGAGAGCTAATTGTGGAAACTGGAGAACGCGCTGCTTGCGCCGCACATCGCCGGCGCGACGCCGCACTACGACGACCGCGCGGTCGATCTGTTCCGCGAAAATCTCCGGCGCTATCTGCGCGGCGATGATTTGTTAAATCTGGTGAATCGAGAGAAAGGATATTGAGAAATTACAAATTACAAATTACAAATGGAGGAATGCAATGGCGCAGCCGTCTCCGAAGAACATTCACAAACGCACGTTTGATTTGGCGATTCGCGTTGTGAAAATGGTAGACCGGCTCCCGCGAACGTTGGCTGCGGCAGAAATCGGCAGGCAAGTTTTGCGCTCCGGCACATCCGTCGGCGCGAATGTGCAAGAGGCAGACGCAGCAGAATCGAAGAAGGATTTCATCCACAAGATGGGGATTGCGCGTAAAGAAGCGCAAGAGACGCGGTTTTGGCTTGGGATTATCCAGACCGCCATTCTACCAAACGATGTCGAAGTCGCCGCGCTCTGGAAAGAATGCGATGAGCTTGCGCGCATCTTGTATGCCATTATCAAGAATACGCGCGTCAAGCAACTGACGCAGAGCTTGGCGCCGGTTTTGTCATTTGTCATTTGCTCATTTGTCATTTACTTTGGAGTTCTATGATCAAAGGCATTATTTTCGATCTCGGCAGCACGTTGATGTATTTTGACGCCAAGTTTGAAGATGTGGATCAGCAGTCCACTGCGTCGCTCATCGCGTTCCTGAAAGCAAACGGTGTTGCGGTTGATGATGCGTTCCCCGCGCTTTTCCTGGCGCAGCGCCAGCGCGGCTGGAAACTCGCCGAGGAAACCAACATCGAGCACACGGTCGAAGACGCGCTGCGCGACACGCTGACGCAGTTGGGGCATTTCTCGCTCGACGGCTTGCTGCCGCGCGCGGTCGCGGCGTACTTCGCGCTCGGCGAAGCGTGCTGGCACGCGTACCCCGACGCGATCGCGACGCTGCAGGAACTGACGCGGCGCGGTTTGCGCGTCGGCTTGATCTCGAACGCGGATGACGACGGCTTGGTGCACCGCGCGGTCGAGCGGCTTGGCTTTGCGCCGTACCTCTCGCCGGTGCTTAGCAGCGCGGCGGAACCGCGCTGGCGCAAGCCCGACCCGCGCATCTTCCGCCTTGTTTCCGACGCGTGGCATCTTCCGCCAGCCGAAATCGCGATGGTGGGCGACACGGTGCGGTACGACGTTCTGGGCGCGCATCGCGCCGGGATGCGCGGCATCCTCATTGACCGCGGTGAGAGCGCGCCGTGGCAGAAAATTCCGAACGAACTCGCGAATGACCCGGCAGCGCGCGCGGATGCGACCGTGCGCGCGCTCGCGGAGATTCCGGGCGCGATTGAAAAGATGTGAGTTTGTGAAGAGATTGAAGCTATGCCGTACATCAGTCGATTCTTTGGGATCGTGATTCAAATGTTTTTCAACGATCACGCGCCGCCGCATTTTCACGCGGTGTACGGCGAATACGAAGCCATCTATGAGATCGAGACGCTGAACGTTCGGCGCGGCAAGCTTCCGCGCCGCGCGCACGCTTTAGTCGTCGAGTGGGCGACTCTTCATCGAGATGAACTTTTCGCGGACTGGGAGAAAGCGCGGCAACAATCACCGCTTGATTCCATCGAGCCGCTTGATTGAACGAGGAGGCACAAATGGAGAAATTGGGACCTTTGGTGCGAGTTCGCGCGGTTGAACCATTGAACGGATTCAAGGTTCGTCTGGAATTTGAAGACGGTAAACGCAAACTCGTCGACCTTGAGCCGTTTCTGTGGGGCCCCATTTTCGAGCCGATTCGAAAGAATCAATCGATCTTTCGCTCGGTAAAGGTAATCGGCGGGACGATTGCGTGGGAGAACGGTGCGGACATCGATCCTGATGTGCTTTACTATGACCTGAAGCCGGCGTGGATGGAAGAAAGAGAAACGGCTCGGTAGGGATAAAAAGTTTCGCGCTGGCAAATGGAAGGCGAATTCTGAAAATGGAATCTCCGGTGCAAAATCCTTTCGCCGCAAACTTGCGAAGATGCTGCCATGCGCGAAAAGACCACCCACCTAACCACCCAA
>DAIDTM010000534.1 GCA_027457205.1 Anaerolineae bacterium
GATTTGTCGGCGGACGCCGGCATCGCGCGCGCGTCGCGCGTCGCCGGCATGTCCTACGCCGATCTCGCAGATGAAATCGCGCGGCTCGCCGCGCGACGCTATCGAATGAAAGGAGTGGCACGCCCGCGCATCGTCGCCTACGAGTTGAAAGCGCGCAGTGTCGGCAGCGACGGTGTGTATTCGATTCCCGTCAGTGCGCTCTTGCCCCCCGGCGAGCGCGCGGCGAAAATCAAACGTACGCCGGCGCAGGTTGCCGGCGTGGCGGCAGCGTAGCCGTTTTTGCTTATGTCCATCGAACCTCCCCGGCACGAAGACGCGCCGGCGATTGAACGTCTGGCGGAAGGAACCGGCGTATTCACCCCGGACGAAATTCGCATCGTGCGCGAAATGCTCGATGAGTTTTTTGACCCTCAACCGCGCGACGATCACACGTTCATCGTTTACCGTAATGGCAGACCTGACGAGGTCGCCGGTTTTGCGTGCTACGGTCCAACGCCGCTAACCGACCGCGTGTGGGACCTGTATTGGATTTGCGTCGATCGCGCCGCGCAGCGGCGCGGTATCGGCGGCGAGTTGCTCGAACAAATCGAGCGCGATCTGGTCGCGCACCACGCACGCGCCATCTACCTCGAAACGTCCGACTCGGCGGAGTACGCGGCGGCGCGCGATTTCTACGAGCGGCATGGTTACGAGCGTGTGGCGCACATCGAAGATTTTTACGCCGCGGGCGACGGCAAGGTGCTGTATCGCAAGAATCTGGAAAAGTAGCGATTCAACCTGCGGGCGGTTATATTAAAATGCGGGAGAGGCACTCGCCTCTCCCGCATTCTTATTATCTCCGTCGTCCGCGGATCACTTTTCTTCCAGCGCGTACGCGATGGCTTGCTCCATCGTCAGCGCGCGTCCCTCTGTCTGCGCCGCCGCGAAGGGTTGGTCGCCCAGTTGAGCGCGCACAGCAGTGATGCTGCGCTCGTATTCCACGCGGTCGGCGAGGTCCAGCTGACCGCCAATCGATCCCAATAGCGCGTCCGCCGCGCCGGACAATCGCGCGGCGCGCTCATGCTGCTCGGACAATCGCGCCACGCCCGTCAAGCCGGCAAAGCAATAGGCGATCAAATACTTGTTCGACAGTTTCTGACTCTGCCGCAGACTTTCTCGAAAGAACTCGAGCGCTTTCGCGGCGTCGCCGTGATGCAGCGCCACCTGCCCCAGATTGACCAGCGCCGTCACCTTACGCCGATTGTCGCCGAGCGCCTCGATCAAGGTAAGACTCTGCGCGTACAGCGTCGCGGCTTGCTCGTGATTTCCCTGCACGCGCGCGATCTCTCCCTGCGATAGATAAATCCCCGCCATGCTGCGGGTATCGCCCACCTCCTGAAAAATCGCCAGCGTCTCTTCAAAGCGCTGGCTCGCGGTTGCCAGATCGCCTTGCTCTGCCGCCACTTCGCCCAGCGTCTGCAAGACGTGAGCCATTTCGCGCCGTCGTCCCAACGCGCGATAAAGTTCCAGACTGGCTTGCAGGCGCGTGCGCGCATCGTCGAACCTGCCCTGAAACTTGTCCAGCCGACCCAGTCCAAAGAGCGCGTGCACGCGCATCGCCGCCGGCGCGTTTTCGCTTGCCGCCAGCGTCTTCTCCAGCCACCCGCGGCTGTCGCCGAAATAGCCGCGCAGTTCCCAGAATCGCCAGAGCGCGCCCGCCAGTTCCAACGCCGCCTCGCTCCTGCCACTTTCGAACGACCAGTCCAGCGCAGCGCGTAGATTGTCGTGCTCTACATCTAATCGATCCAGCCAAAGCGCCTGATCGGCGGTCACGAGCTTGGGTTCGGCTTGCTTTGCCAGATTAAGAAAATAATCCAGGTGGCACGCGCGCTGCGCTTCGGCTTCACCCGATTCGACCAAACGATCCCGCGCGTACTGCCGGATCGTCTCTAGCATCCGGCAGCGCGTCTCGGCGTTTTGCTTCTCGGCGACGACGAGCGACTTGTCGATCAGCCGCGTCAACAAATCCATTACGTCGAGCTGTTCGGCGTTGTTCCAGGAACCCACCGCCTCCGCGGCTTCCAGCGTCCAGCCGCCGGCAAACACCGAGAGCCGGCGCAGCAGCACGCGTTCCGGTTCCGAAAGCAAACCATAACTCCAATCGATGAGTGCGCGCAACGTCTGCTGCCGCGGCAGCGCGGTGCGGCTGCCGCCGGTGAGCAATCGGAAACGATCGTCCAACCGCGTCGCAATCTGCTCGATCGATAACGCCTTGACCCGCGCGGCAGCCAACTCGATGGCGAGCGGGATGCCGTCCAAGCGCTGGCACACCTGCGCGACCGCGCGCGCGTTCTGCTCGGTCAACGTGAAACCCGGCGCCACACTCGCGGCGCGGTCGACGAACAGCCGCACCGCGTCGAACTGCGCTAGATTCTCCAGCGGCGGCAGGCGCTGCGCGTCCGGAATCGCAAGCGAGGGAACGCGAAACGCGCTTTCGCCGGCGATGCCGAGCGACTCGCGGCTGGTGGTCAACAGATGCAAGTTGGGGCACGCGCGCAGCAGCGTATCCGCCAGTTGCGCGCAGGCATCGATCATGTGCTCGCAGTTGTCGAGAATGAGGAGAAGCTGGCGCGCGCTGGTATATGCCGTCAGCGTATCCATGATCGGTCGGCTCGTTTCCTGCCGCAGTCCGAGCGCGGACGTGATTTTTTGCGGGAGCAGCGTTGGGTCGGTGAGCGTCGCCAATTCGACTAACCAGACGCCATCCGGATATTCGGCGATCAGATCGGATGCCACCTGGACTGCCAGGCGCGTCTTGCCGCAGCCGCCCGCGCCGGTGAGCGAGACGAGCCGCGACGACGCCAGCATCTGCTTGACTTGGGCGATTTCGCGTTCGCGTCCGATGAAACTGGTCAACTGAATCGGCAGGTTGTGCCGCGGCGCGATCGTGGACTTGCGCCGGACGCCTTCTACCACTTCCGCGAGCGCGGTGTCCACTTCGCGCGCCGAAGCGAATCGATCCTCCGGCTTTTTGGCGAGCAGTTTCATGATAATGTCTTCCAGCGCGGGCGGAAGGTCGGGACGGAGGGTGCTGGGTAAGACGGGCGTCGAGTAGAGATGCTGCGAGATGACCGCGAGCGGGTCGTCGCCCAGGAATGGCAAACGCCCGGTCGTTAATTCGTACAGCATCACGCCGAGCGAATACAAATCGCTGCGCGCATCGACGTCGTGTCCCTGCGCTTGTTCGGGCGAGAGATAGAATACCGTCCCAATCAGCGTACCTTCCTGCGTAATGTTCACCGCGCCGCGCGACCGCGCCAAGCCAAAGTCCATCAACTTGGCGGTGCCTTCGTTGGTCAGCAGGATGTTCTCCGGTTTCAAGTCGCGGTGGATGATTCCCAACGTGTGCGCGTGGTCGAGCGCGGCGCAGATCTGACGCATGATCGATATCGTCTCATCCAGCGACTGCGGCGGGTGAGTGTGGAGCGAGTGACCGGGCGCGAGTTCCATCACGATGAACGGCAAGCCGCTCCATTCGCCGGCGTCGTAGACGGCGACGATGTTGGGGTGATTGAGTTTCGCGGTGGCTTGCGCTTCACGCAGCAGGCGTGCGCGGTTTTCGAGTGCGGAGGCGGACAAGACCTTGACCGCGATGTCCCGGTCGAGCACGATGTCGTGCGCGCGATACACTTTGCCCATTCCGCCGCGTCCGATTTCGGCGTCGATGCGATACAGATTTTGAATCGTCGCGCCGACTATCTGATCGTCGGTGAACGTGTCGACGAATTTCAGCGCAGGAAAGTCCGAGGGCAGCCCATCGATGACCGGTTGAAACAGCCGCTCGCCGTGCTGCAAGTCTTTGAGCCGATGCTCGCCCAGATCGCGCAGACTCACGTCGCCGGGCAGATCGTGTTCGACCAAGTCACGGGTCGTCTGGGACAAGAGCACCTGACCGCCGTGTCCGGCGGAGCAAATGCGCGCGGCGCGGTGTACGTCGATGCCGACGTAACCGGTGACGCCGATCATCGGCTCGCCGGTGTGCAGTCCCATCCGCACGCGGACTGTGACACCGTGGGGCCACGCGTGTTTGGCGAGCGCGCGTTGCGTGTCGACGACTGCGCCGATCGCGTCTACCGCGCGCGCGAACGCGACGAAGAACGCGTCGCCTTGTGTATCGATCTCGCGCCCCCTCCATTTTTCGAACGCGGCGCGTAAGAGGGCACGTTGGTCTGCGAGGACGGTGGCGTACTGGTCGCGCAGATCGCGCAGGAGCTGCGTCGATCCATCGATATCGGTGAAGAGAAAAGTGACCGTCCCGGTCGGTAGGGCGGACGCGGTGGGTTCGACCGGCTCAGAAGGAAGCGATTGCATCTTTCAGGCTGTGGTGAATCTCTAGGAACATATCAAAGCCGGCGGTTTTCAAAGCTTGCAGGACGTGCGGCCTCGGACTGAGCAGCTTGAGGTGAGGCGATTTAGCTTTGCCGCTGACGATGCCTTTCCGGACGGCTGCGGTTTCGCTGGAAGCCGTCAGCCAATTGAAAATCTGGTTGAGCGCGCGCATCCCCGCGCTGCTCATGTACGGCACGCCGCTCAGATCGATGACGAGGTTGCGCGCGCCGGCGTCGATGGTTTGCTTTGCTTCCGATTGGAATTGTTCGTAGGTCGCGGTGTTCAGATCGCCCGCGAGTTTGACCACGGTGATCGGAAGCCGACCCTGCTCGTGGGAAATCGTAATTTCCATCTTGCTCCTCCCTGTATGCGTGCTGTCAGTTTACAATCGTTTGGCAACGACCATTGTGATGTCGTCGTATTGGGACTCGCCGCCCGTGTGGGCATAGAGCGCGGCTTGCAACGCCGCCACGATCCCGGCGGCGGACGCGTGGTGGTTATCCTTGATGACGCTGAATAATCGCTCTTCGCCAAATTGATTTTGCTGCGTGTCGATGGCTTCGGTCACGCCGTCGGTGTAGAGCACGACGAAATCGCCTGGCTCCAGAATCGTCGCGCGCTGGTCGTAGGGCGCGGCGGCGTCGATGCCCAGCGCAATGCCGGTGCGCGTTAGTTCGATCAACTGGTCCGATCGCGCGCGATAATGCACCGGCGGGTTCTGCCCGGCGTTGACGTAGGTGAACTCGCCGCGCGCAGGATCAAGCTGCGCATAAAAGAGGGTGACGAATATACCGTTCGCGGCGTCCGCACAGATCAGCGCGTTGGCGCGGGCGATGCCTTCGGCAGGCGAACGCGCGCCGGTCGCGCTGGCGCGGAGGACCGAGCGCGTCAACGTCATAAATAACGCGGCAGCCATTCCCTTGTCCGTCACGTCGCCGATGACGATGCTTAACCCTCGCGCCGGTTCCTTCGGCTTGGCGTTCCGGTCAGGATGAACCCGTGGGAGGTGCGTTGGAATGAAATCGTAATAATCGCCGCCGACGACGCGCGCGGGCTGCCACAGCGCGGCAAAATCCCAGCCGGGCAGTTGCGGCGTTTTCGCCGGAATCAGACTTGCCTGGACTTGGCGCGCGACCTGGAGTTCGCGCTCCATGCGTCCTTTTTCGACGGCGACCTGGTACAGCCGCGCGTTCTCGATCGCCATCGCCGCGCCGCCGGCAATCGTCGTCAGCAAATCCACATCCGCGCCCGTAAAGCCGCCCGGTTTGTTCGATACTTCGATGACGCCGATGACGCGTTCGTTGACGGTCAGCGGCGCCGCCATCAGCGCTTGCGTCACAAAGCCGGTGCCAGCGTCCACCGTGCGATAAAAGCGCGCGTCGCGGCTCACGTCGTTGCTGAACGTCGCGCGAGCATTCTGAGCGACCCAGCCAGCGATGCCATGCCCGACGGGGATTCGGAATGGTTTGACTTGAGAAGCTTTATCCCCAATGGCAACCTGAAAAACCAACTCGTTGCCTTCCACCATCAGAATCGACGCGGTGGCGACGCCGAGCAGGTCTTGCACGCGTTGGAGACAGGTTTGCAATACCCGGTCGAGATCAAGCGTCGAGGTGAGGTCGGCGCTGATGTCGTGCAACAAACGGAGACTAGACAATTGGGCGTGCGCGTCGCCGAACAGCCGCGCGTTCTCAATTGCGCTCGCCGCCAGACGCGCCAACGCGCTGAGAAGTTCGAGGTCGTCTAGAGCGAAAATACCGGCTTGGAGCCGGTTATCGACGTAGATGACGCCGAATGTTGCGTCTTTGCGTTGAAGCGGAACGCACAGGATCGATCGCAAGCGCAAACCGGCGACGCTATCACGTTGGCTCAGCCAGTCTTCGCTCTGTGCGTCGCTGGCGAGCTGCGGCTGTCCGTCCGCCGCAACGCGCTCGACCAGTCCGCGCGAAATCTGGAATTCGGGCGCGTCGATGGTCTGGCGGTCTAGCCCGCGCGCAGCGCGAAAGACCAGGCGACCTTCCGCGTCGCGCAGCATCAAAAAACCGCGCTCGGCGCGCGTCGCCGCGATGACCTCGTCCATCACGCGCGCCAGAACGGCGTCGAGGTCGAGCGACGAATTGAAGGTTTGCGATACGCGGTAGAGTAACGCCAGTCGGTCAGTGGTCGGCTGGTTCACAGCAACTCCAAGTGCGCCAATTATAACTGTTCTGAAGAGATTTGCAATACCCCATCCTTTGAATATACTCGATGCGTCAGCCGGCAACACCAGCGGATGTGATAAACCGGAACAGAGGATTCAAACGATGAACGCACGTGCATCCAGCATCAAGCGCGTATTACCGGCCTTGCTCTATCTCATCGTCGCCGC
>DAIDTM010000535.1 GCA_027457205.1 Anaerolineae bacterium
CTGTACATCTCGCGCAGCGCGCTGCCGTACTGCGGATGGCTCAAGCCGAGAATCGCGGGGAGTGATTTCTTTCGCGACAAAATGTCGGTCGCGGCGGACTTGCCGGTCACCGTCGGTTCGCCCCAGATGCCGAGAATGTCGTCGGTGATCTGAAACGCCAGCCCGATATTCTCACCGAAACGCGCGAACGCGGCGATGACGGCTTGATCGCCGGTGCCCAGCATCGCGCCCATCCGCGTCGCGGCGGACATCAGCGCAGCGGTCTTGCCACGAATCATCCGCATATATTCTGCTTCCGTCACGTCGAGCCGCGCTTCAAATCCTAGATCGAGGAACTGCCCCTGACAGAGCGCCAGCGTTGCCTGATCGAAAACGGAACTGATCGCCGCGCATTTTTCGATGGGAAAGCCGCGCAGGCGGTCGAGCGCGAGCCGCGCCAGAACGAACATCCCATCGCCGGCGTTCAAACCCTGCGCCAAGCCCCAGACTTTCCACACTGCCGCGCGCCCGCGCCGCTCGTCGCTCTGGTCTTCAATGTCATCGTGGATCAGCGAAAAGTTGTGCGCCAATTCAATCGCCGCGGCGACCGGCAGCGCGGGACGCCAGTCGCTTCCGACGGCTTCGCAGGCGCGCAGGCACAAGAGCGGGCGAAGCCGCTTGCCCGCCTCGATAGTGATCGCGTTAAAGTGCGTGTCGGTCCAACCCATGTGATAGTGGAACATTCCGTAGTACGCGTCGTAAGCTGGATCGGGCGTGGCGACGAGCGTGCGCAGTTCGGCTTCTAAGGCGGCGAGATATTCATCCATTAGATTTTTTCCAAATACTTTGTATTTTTCAGCGCGTCGAGATTTGCCGCGCCGATGCCGAACATCGCGACGCGCAATTCGGCTTGGATCAATCGAATGCCTTCGATGGCAGCTTCCACGCAAATGTCGGCGAGTTTCAGCATCGGCGATGCGTAGCCGACGAGCGCCGCGCCAAGCGCGATGCACTTGGCGGCTTCGACGCCGTCGCGGATGCCGCCGCTCGCTATCAGCGGCAACGCCGGCGCGCCGCGCCGCGCACGTTCCAAACTCTCCGCCGTCGGGATGCCCCAGTCCCAAAACGCTTCCGCCAACTGGCGCAGCGATGCGGACGGCGCGCGCTGCGCCTCCACCGCCGCCCACGAGGTGCCGCCCGCGCCGGCGACATCGATTGCCGCGACGCCCGCGCCCGCGAGTTGCCGCGCGGCATCTTCGGAAATTCCAAAGCCGACTTCTTTGCCGATCACCGGCACCGGCAGCGCGCGGCATACCTTTTCGATCTTGATCAGCAAATCTTTCCAGTTGGTGTTGCCGCCCGACTGCACCGCTTCCTGAATCGCGTTGAGGTGCAGGATCAGCGCATCCGCGCCGATCATCTCGACCGCGCGGCGGCACTGATCGATCGAGTAGGTGTAGTTGAGTTGCACCGCGCCAAGATTCGCAAAGAGCAAAATGTCCGGCGCGACGCGGCGTACCTGATACGAGTACGCCAGCGATTCGTCTTCGATTGCGGCGCGCTGCGAGCCGAGTCCCATGGCGATGCCGGTCGCCTGCGCGGCGGCAGCCAACGTCTGGTTGATGCGGTCGGCTTGGTCTGCGCCGCCGGTCATCGACGAAATGAGGAACGGCGCGCGCAGTTTCTTTTTGAAGAAAACGCTCGCTAAATCAACTTCGTCGAGCGCGAGATTCGGCAGCGCCTGATGGATGAAGCGGTACCGCTCCAAGCCGTTGGTCGTTGCTCGAAACTGAACGTCTTCTTGCAGATTGATCCGCAAGTGTTCGAGTTTGCGGTTGCGATGAGTCGTGTCGTCCGGCATTCCTGTTCCTGTTGAACGCGCAACTTTTGGCGCGGTGCGGTGTTTTATTTTTCGACTTCACGCGTCGGCAGCAGCAAGAGCGCGCCGGCGACGTAGGACGCTGCCATCACGTAAAAGCCCGCGTCGAAACCAAAGCGATCGATGACCCCGCCGAGCACCGAAGCCCAGAACGCGCCGACGCCGAACGCGATGGTAAAGTACAGCCCGAACGCAAGATCGCGGTCGAGGTGCTGCGTCGAATCGGCGAGAAAGGTTTGCAGCAGCGGGCTTTCGGCGTAGACCACAATGCCCATCGCGAGCAAGACCACCGGCAAGAGCCACGTCGCGCCGACGCGGGTCAAGATGATCGAGAGAATCGTGGACGCGGCGTAGATGAGCAGCAGCATCGTTTTTCTGCCGCGCTGGTCCGAAAGGCGGCCAAACATCAGCGGACCGGCGACGCTGCCGACCAACAGGATCGTGAAGAGTATGCCCGCGCGCGTCGCGTCGAGTTTCAGGCCTTCGTGCAGGTAGAGCGGCACGTAGGTGATGAGCACGCCCAAGCCGCGCCCACCCGCGGCAATCGTCGACGCGAGGAAGATGAAGAAGACGTTGCGGTTGGCGAGAATCGTCTTGATGTCGCGCAGCGAGCCGCGGGAATGCGGCGCGGCATTCTCGTCGTGCGTCGTGTTTTCGTTAGTGAGAAACAGCAGCGCGAGACCGATCAACGCGGCGACGGCGGCGAAGAACCAGAGCGTCACGCGCCACGAGTAATTCGCGATCAAAAAAGTGCCGATGAGCGGCACCGCGACCGTGCCGATGTTTCCGCCGGACACGTGCGCCGAGAGCGCAAAGCCGCGCCGCTTGGTCTCAAAGTGATCGGACAGGATCGAATTGCCGACCGGGTGCTGCGGGCTGCCGCCGATGCGCGCGGTGAGGTTGCCGAGGAAAAATAAATTGAAATTCGTCGCGAACCCGGTCCCCGCCGCGCTGATCGCCATCACCAATTGTCCGCCGCCGAGCAGCACGCGCCGCGGGATGAATCGGCTGAGATAACTGAATGACATTTGGAGCAAGCCGCTCGTCGCGCTCGCGATGCCCACCATAAGTCCGATCTGGCTGTACGACAGTTTGAACTCGGCGACGACGAGCGGATAAATCAGCGGCATCAACGTCGAGTACGCGTGGTTGACGGCGTGTGCGGCGCTGACGATGGTCAGGATCGAATTTGGTTTGGAGAATAAAGCCCCACGCGGTTTGGCGAGAGGAGGTGTGGTCATCGCCGCCATTATAACACAAGTAAGAGGTTGACGCACGACGCATTTCTGCGTATACTCTGAGCAATTGACGATCTTATCAATGTCCGTATTTCAAATTCTAAAGGGGGACCCCAATGGCTGACAGTGAAGTTTTCACTCAAGTCAAAGCAATCATCGTCGACAAGCTGGGCGTGGATGAAAGCAAAGTGACGCCGCAGGCGCGCTTTCGCGAAGACCTGGAAGCCGATTCGCTCGATCTCGTCGAATTGATTATGGAATTCGAAGAGAAATTCGGCGGCGAGATTTCTGACGAAGAGGCGCAGAAGATCACGACCGTAGGCGATGCCGTCACGTACCTCGAAGCGCACAAAAAGTAAGACGGCGCGCCGCGCACTAGTCAGCAACATCGTGGGGACGCACTCGTGCGTTCCCACTTTTCTTGTTTCAGAGTATTTGCGCAAGCAATCCATTTGTTCACCGCAGAGTCGCAGAGGACGCGGAGAAAAAATATAAAAATCCTCTGCGTGCTCCGCGTCTCGGCGGTGAGATTGCAGCTGGACTGAGTATTGTTTGAGGAGCGATAATGGACGCGCGGGGAACGCAGCGTTTGCTCGATAAGATTCAGGGAATGGCAGAGACCGCCGAGCACGTCGGCGCGCGGAATATCGAGATGATGCAGCGCGAGCCGCGCCTTTCGGACGCGGCGAAAGCGCGCCTCGCGCCGCTGTACGCCGAACACGCGCAGCGGCAGGTCAAACTCTACACCGCGCTGGGATTGGAAATCTGCCGCATTGTGCAGGACGAATTGGAAGACGAGCCGGCGCGCAGTCAGCTCGATCTGTTCCGCGCGCGCCTGGCGTCGATGAACGAACGCGCGGTTGCCGCGTTGCGCGATCTCGGCGCGGCGGCGAAGTTGGGATAATCAGAGTGAAGATACTCGAAAGCGATTTGCCGCTCTTTCCGTTGAATACGGTCTTGTTTCCGCAAGCGCGTCTGCCGCTGCAAATCTTCGAGCCACGCTATCGCGAGATGATCGATCGCTGCCTGGCGGAAGACCTCGCGTTCGGCGTCGTGCTCATCAAAGAAGGCAATGAAGTCGGCGCGCCGGCGATACCGCACGACATCGGCACGATTGCGCGCATCATCGACGTGGCGCGGCTGGCGGATGGGCGGATGAACATCAACGTAGCGGGCATCACGCGGTTCAAGCTGCTGGAGCGCTCGACCGAGCGCGCGTACCTCACCGGACGCATCCAGTTGCTGCCGGACGAAGATGTCGATCTTGCCAAGACCGAGCGTACGGCGCGCCGCACGGCGCAATTGTTCAAAGAGTACGTCGCCGCGCTGCGCTCGCTTGCCGAGAGTGAGAACGACGAGGTAAAAGAAGAACTCCAATTGCCCAAAGACCCGACTGTGCTTTCCTATTCGATTGCCGCGAGTTTGCCGATCAGTCTGTCGGACAAGCAGACGCTGCTGGCTACGCCCATGACGATTCAGCGTCTGCGCCGCGAGGCGGCGTTCCTGGAACGCGAATTGCAATTGCTGCGATTGGTCTCGGAGAAGAGCGACCAAATTCGCGACCAGGGTTCATTTTCCCTGAACTAAGACGGAGGACGGATGACGGACGACGAAGAGCATTCCTCCGTCTTCCGTCTTTCGTCTTCGGTCTTCCGTCGAATGATGTTTTTATGAGTGACGATTCTCTGCCGCGCGTGAGTGGAATCATCCTGGCAGGCGGCGCAAGCCGGCGGATGGGACGCGATAAAGCGTTCATCGAATTCGAAGGCGCGCCGCTGATCGCGCGCGTGATCGAACGCATGCAGACGCTGTCCGCCGAAATTATTCTGGTCGCGAACGATACCGACGTGTACGCGCGCTTCGGTCTCCGTGTGGTCAACGACGTGGTTCCAGGCAAGGGTTCGCTCGGCGGAATCTTCTCCGGCTTGCAAGCCGCGCGCGAACCCTACGCGCTGGCGGTCGCGTGCGATATGCCGTTTCTCAATCCCGCGCTGCTGCGTTATCTGATTTCGCTCGCGTCTCACTTCGATGTCGTCATCCCGCGCGCGCAAGACCCCTCGGGCAAGACGCCGCGCTCGTCGCGCGGTCACAAACCCGCCGGCGACAAAGCGCCGCGCCGCGCCGACCAGCCCATCGCCAAAGAAAGCAATCTGCATCCGATGCACGCCGTCTATTCCAAGAATTGTCTACCCGCAATCGAGGCGCGTTTGCGCGCGAATGACCTACGGGTCATCGGCTTTCACGATGCGGTGCGCGTCCGCGTCGTCGAGACGGACGAGATCGACCGCTTCGATCCGCAGCATCTCTCCTTCTTCAATGCCAATACGCCGGAAGACCTGGCAGCCGCGTCGTCTCTTGGTCACGTAGTCAAATAGTTGTTTGACTACGTGACGACGAGACGATCTGACTATGTGACTAGATGATGTTTGAAGAAAAAGCACAGACGCTCTACTATCGCGTCACCGAGACCGGCGCGGAGCCGGTGCAGGGCTTGGTGATCGGCGAGAGCCGCTGGGCGATGTTCGTCAACGGCGTCGAGGTGGTCACGTTCCTGGCGACGCCGCGCAACCTCCATCACCTCGCGCTCGGTTTCCTAGCGTCCGAAAGTCTTATCGCGGGTCTGGAAGAGATTGCGTCGATCCGCGTCAACGAAGCCGCCGACCGCGCGTATTGGTACATCCCCGCGCTCGGTTTGAACGAAACGCGCGCGATGGCAGTCTGCGAAGAAGGCGTCGGCTCGATTGAGGTGCGGCTCACGCGCGCTGAATTTCGTTTGCCGCCGCATCGCATCTTGACCAGCGGTTGCGGCGGCGGCGTGACGTTCGACGATTTGTCGCGCGAGCAGTCGCCGCTCGATTACAAGCGCACGGTGCGCGCCGCGCAAATTTTTTCGATGATGCGCGACCTGAACACGCGCGCGTTGCTGTAC
>DAIDTM010000536.1 GCA_027457205.1 Anaerolineae bacterium
ACGAATGAACACCTGACGCAACATTCGACTGCCAAGCACGCCAGCCACAAACGCGATTCGTATATGGTCGGCGCGCTGGCGCGGTTCAATGTCAATCACCAGCAATTGCATCCGCGCGCGCAGCAAGCCGCGGACGCGCTCGGCTTGAAACCGGTCTGCACGAATCCCTACCTCAACTCTGCCGCGCAGGTCGTCGAGATGGTGCACGCGGTCGAGGAATCTATCGCGATTTGCGATAAACTGATCGCGCGCGGCATCCAGTCCAAGCCGCTGCCCAAGTTCAACGGCGTGGGCGGCGCGGGCGTCGGCGCGTGCGAGGTGCCACGTGGGCTGCTGTTTCACAACTATGAGATTGGGGCGGACGGCAACATCGTCAACGCGAACTGCATCATTCCGACCGGGCAGAATCTCGCGAACATCGAAGGAGATATGCGCGCGCTCGTGCCCCAAATCATCGATCAGGGCGAGCAGAAGGTGACGCTGGCACTGGAGATGCTGGTGCGCGCGTACGATCCGTGCATCTCGTGTTCGGTGCATTTTCTGAATGTGAAATTCGTTTGACGGATGACCGATGACGGACGACGGGCAAATTCTTCGTCGTTCGTCCTCCGTCGGGTCTTACCGCGATGAAATCCATCCTGATCCTCGGCCTAGGCAATCCGCTGCAAGGCGATGATGGCGTTGGCTGCCGCGTGGCGCAGGAATTGGAGCGCAGGACATTGCCCAACGATGTCGAGGCGGTAGATGGCGGGACGCCGGGCGTTGGATTGGTCAATCTGTTTGAGGGGCGCAGGCGCGTCATTCTGATCGACGCGGCGGAAATGGGACTGGAGCCGGGGACAGTGAAACGATTCCGTCCGGAAGACGTTTTGCTGACCGGCTCCACCAATCGTTTCTCGCTGCACCGCACCGGCGTCGCCGACGCGTTGAATCTGGCGCGCGCGCTCAACATCGAACTGCCAGAGATCGTCGTTTTCGGCGTGCAGCCGGCGCGCGTCGAGTGGAGTGAATCGCTCAGCCCGGCGGTGCTGGCGGCGGTACCGCGCGTGATCGCAGCGATCGATAAGGAGTTGATGATGGCAAACGAGAAAATCCTGATCATCGATGACGACGACGACATCGTGCAAGCGATGCGACTGCCGCTGGAGAGCGCGGGCTACCAGGTGCTGCGCGCTGCCAACGGCGACGAGGGATTGAAGAAGGTCAAGGAGGTCAAGCCCGACCTCATTATTCTGGACGTGATGATGGACACGACGACCGCCGGCTTTCAGGTCAGTCTCGCGCTGCGTAACCCCGCGCCGTCGTCTGAGTACGCGGCGTATCGCCGCATCCCCATTCTGATGATTACGGCAATCCACGCGACCACGTCGCTGCGCTTTGACGCGGACGCGGACTATTTGCCGGTGGATGCCTTTATCGAAAAGCCGATTGAGCCGGCGGAGCTGCTTAATCAAGTCCGCGACCATCTGGTCAAGCAGGCGGCGTGACGCGCCGCGCGATCGCCGGGCGTCCTCTGACCGGCATAGAGTTTCTACCGGACCGACGATGAACCATAATCGGAGCGTCAGACCGGCGCTGGTGGAAGAAGAACTGATCTCCAGCGTCGCGTGGTTTATTCGCTTTCGCTGGGCGGCGGGCGTCGGCGTGCTGGCTGCCGTCGGCTTCACCACGTCCGTTCTCCGGATCACACTGCCTGCCGCGACGCTGTACGCGCTCGGTTTCGCCATCCTCGCTTACAACGCCGTGTTTCGCGTCATCCTCGACCGACTTTTGCGCGCCGAGCGGCGGGACATCCGCCAATTCGATTGGTTGATCATCGCCCAGATCGGGATGGACTGGCTCGCGATGGCGGCGCTGGTTCACTTCACCGGCGGGCTGGAAAGTCCCGCGATCCTCTATTTCTTTTTCCACCTCATCATCGTGGCGATCTTGCTGTCCCCGCGCGCCACCTATTTTGCTGCCGCGATGGCGGCGATCCTCGTTGGCGCAATCACCGCGCTGGAATACGTCGGCGCGCTTGCCCACGTCGGCGTGCCGCAGTACATCATCGCCGATCAGTATCGCGTGCCCACGTACATTCTCGGCAAACTGTTCTTTCTGTACAGCACGATGTTCGCCTCAGCCTATCTCGCCTCAACGCTGAGCAGCCGGCTGCGCCAGCGCGAAGCCCAGGTCGTCGAACTCGGCGACAACTTGCAGCGCGCGTACGCGCGTCTGCGAACGCTGTACGAAAGCGCGGAGGCGGTCAGCTCGACGCTGGAGTTGAACGAGGTGCTTGATCAACTGGTGCGGCACGCGACGGACGCGCTTGGTGTGCGCGCCTGCTCGATCCGCCTGCTCGATGAATCCGGCGCGCGGCTTTACGTGGCGGCGGTCTATGGCTTGAGCGAGGCATACGTCCAGAAGGGCGATTTGCTGATCGATCGCAATCCGCTGGCGCGCGAGGTGCTTGCCGGCAAGACGATCATCACGAACGATGTGACCGCAGAAACCGGCTTGCAGTACCCAACGGAAGCGCTGGCGGAAGGCATTTGCTCGATGCTCTCCGCGCCGCTGCACGGCAACAAGAAATTGTTGGGACTGATCCGCGCCTACAGCGTTGAGCGCAATCACTTTACGCAGGACGATGTCGAATTCTTGGAAGTGATTGCCAGCCAGGGCAGCGTCGCGATCGAAAACGCGATGGCGTACCAGGAGTTGAGCCAGCTTGACGAGATGAAGTCCAAGTTCGCGCTAACGGTGACGCACGAATTACGTTCGCCGGTCAGCGTGGTGCGTAGTCTCTTACGAACGATGACCGGCGGCTATGCCGGCGCGCTGAGCGAGGAGCAGCGCGACCTGACGGCGCGTGCGCTGCGCCGCGCCGATTTCCTGCAAACGCTGATCGACGATCTGCTCGATCTCGCCGCCGGCAAAAGCGATCTGGCGGCGCGTGCGGAACGCGTCGTCGTGCATCTGGACGAGGTGATCCCGCGCGTCGTACAGCGTTTTGAGCCGTCGGCGCGCGAAAAGCGCGTCCAATTGCAGTGGTGCTGCGAGGCGTGCCATCATCCCATCACCATTTCCGCGACGAACGAAGGCATAGACCGTATCGTCAACAATTTGGTTTCCAACGCGGTCAAGTACACACCCGCCGGCGGACGCGTGTCGGTCTCGCTGCGCCTCAGCGACGCGAATGCGGTGCTGCAAGTCGAGGATACCGGCATCGGCATTCCGGAAGATTCGCTGCCGCATTTGTTCGAGGAGTTTTATCGCGCGCCGAATGCCAAGGCGCAGGAGAAGGAAGGGACCGGTCTGGGGCTGGCGATCACACGCGATCTGGTAACGCGCTACAACGGGCACATTTCAGTCCAGAGCCAACCTGAACAAGGAACGCGTTTCACCGTCATGTTCCCCGTGGTGGTGGAACTGTCCGTGTGATCGTCTGACGTTATTCCGCGTGTTCGTTTCCACGCGCCGCTTCAAACGCCTCGCGCGTTTCTCCGACGAGCCAGTACAGAAAAACCGCGGCGGCGACGTACTCCGCCCACCACCAACCCAGTGCGGCGTTCAACGCCAGCCCGATCAACACCGTCCCCGCCATAGACGCGCAGGTGACCGATTCGGCGATGTCGGCGCGGAGCGCGGCGCTGTCCAGCCGCTGATTGATGCCGCGTTTGGCGCGCGCGAGCAGCGGCATAAAAATAATCGCGCCGAGGGAAACCAGAATGCCGGACAGGGAACCCTCCGGCTCGATGCGCCCGATCAATCCTGCCGCCGTCGTGATCGCCACGTAGAGACATAACAGCGCGAGCAAGACCGCCGAGACACGCGTCGCGCGCCGTTCCACGATCTCGATCCGTTCTGGGTCGCCGTTTTTTGTTTCCGCGTTCAAACGCCACAGCAGTATCCCCGCGCTGATGAGCTCGATCACGCTGTCCAAGCCAAACGCGATGAGCAGGGCGCTGCCGGCGATCACGCCAGCGCCGATCGCGATCGCGCCTTCCAGCGTCATCCACGCCACAGTGAGGATTTCGACGCGGATGCCGGACTGGAGCGCGATGCGTCTGCGCGGCAAGTCGATTGTTTCCATCGTTAGGTTGTTTTCCTTGTCATCAGTTTCCCGTCCAGCGGAAACTCGCGGCGATCTGCCCAAAGATCGGCGCGTACTGATTCTCCTGATCGATCGGCGCAGCGCCGGTGATGACGAAGAACTCCTTGCCGCGCACGAGCACGTATTCTCGATTCGCCGTGGTGATGGTTTGGTTATCTGGCAGTTTGAGGTTATTGCTGTAACGAAATTCTTCCGCCGCGCCCGCCAGCGTTTCCACGCGGCGATGCAAAACCGGCTTGCTGACGTAGGGCAAATCTTGCAGCGCCTTTAGACTGATCGGAACGTAGACGTCCAGCGGCGCTGCAATCAGCTCGGTACGGTGATAGACGTTGATATTGGTCGAAAATACATCGACCGTTCCCGCTGGCGCGGTGTCGATGCCAACAAATTTGAGCAAGGATGCGATGGAAGCATTCGGCGCGCCGGCGAGTTCCGGATTCTTCTTGCCAAACACGTCGGCTTGCGCCGCGGCATCGACTTGGCTCAAGGGAACTTGTTTCCACGACGGCGGCAGCGCGAGCGCAAAGTGATCGCTCGCCACCGTGTACAGTTTCCAGCCGGCGGCAAGCGTTGGCGTTGGCGCGGCGGTGGGCTGGGCAGGCGCTGGCAGAGCGGCTTGCAGGTTATTCAGCGCCGCTTGCAGCGAGTATTGATCCGGCTGCGTCAGCAGGAGAAACGCGGACGGAGCGACACAGCAAACCAGCAGAACATTCGCCGCCAAAAGCACAAGCAGGATCGACCACTGCCGAGATGTCATGCTCAACCTCCGGAAGCATTATAGCAATTGCCGGCGGCAGCGTCAACGCGGCGCGCCGCGAATGAAAAGACCCTTCGAGCTTGTGCGACTCGAAGGGTCTTGGCGCGGAATGCTTGGACGAGCGCGCTCTACGTGCTAGGCGATGTTGCGGCGTCGGTTGCCGGCGCGCCGCAGTACGGGCAGATGTTCCAGCGCAAACTGGTGATGCGATGGCAATTGTCGCAGCGGCGCTTGAGGCGCGTGTGACAGTTAGGGCAATAGAGAAAATCGGCTTGGACTTTTTGCTGGCAGGCGGGGCACGCTTGTTTTTCTTCAATGTCCTGCAGCAATGCCTCTTCCGCTAACTCGTTCTCGTAACGCTCCGCCAGCGTCTCGCCCGGGCGCAGCAGAAAGTACAACAGCAGTCCCGGAATGTTGAAGATGACGACGAGCAACACCGAGAGCAGTTGCACAAAGATGTCGCGCGAGCGCTCGCGTACATCGCGAAAGGTCCAGATGATCAAGCTGATCCACACCGCGATCAGGTACGCGCCCAAGAACGCGGCAAAGAGTTGCACAATCGCGGTCAGTCCGCCGAGATCCGGCATTGAGTAATCTCCTCTATTGTGATGGCAGCTTATTATAACATCATCTTCAAAATCAGACAAAAGAATACAGACGACAGACAACAGAAAAGCGACGGGAGAGTACGCGTTCTCGTCTGTCGTCTGTTGTCTGAAATCGTTTGTCTCATCGGTGGTTGTCGCGCTAGGCGGGTTGTGGTATAATACCGCCAGTGACGCGGCGATAGCGCACGTTATCGTCGCAAGGAGAGAAAATCTGATGGATTCGGATTTGATTCCCGTCTCAATCGACAGTATACGCGTGAGTCTGGTCTCGCCGCACCGCATTGTCGTGCTCAAAGATAGCGACGACCGTTTTCTGCCGATTTGGATCGGTCCGTTTGAAGCGGACGCGATCAGCATCGCGCTGCAGGGCAATCAGGTCGCGCGCCCGCTGACGCACGATTTGCTCAAGGCGATCATCCACGAAGTCGGCGGCACGCCGTCCCACATCGCCGTCACGGAATTGCGCGACGATACATTTTACGCGCAGATCGTCATGCAGTTGAACAACAAGCGTCTCGAGTTGGACTCGCGTCCCAGCGACGCGATTGCGCTCGCCGTGCGTCTTCAGATTCCGATCTATGTATCCGAAGACGTAATGGACAAGGCATCCATCCGACCCAGCCAGAACCAAGAAAACGCGACGCCGGAAGAAGACGAGAAACTGGATGCCTTCCGTGATCTGATCGAAGACCTTGATCTTGACGGACTGGGCAAGGGCGGCGATTCGCCCAAGGAAGAATGACCTCGAACGTCGCACCCGATTCCCGGCACCGAACTGTCGGGAATTGTTTTCTGACCCACTCTCATTGCCGCACGCCCTGAAACCAATCGCCCATGGATATTCGAACCACCGATGCGCCCGAGAAATCGATGCCGAACAACCAGGAAGCCGAACAGGCGGTCCTCGGCGCGCTCCTCATCGATCCCGATGCGATCATCAAAGCCGCGCCGATTGTGCGCGCGGAAGATTTCTATCTCGAAAAGCACAACTGGATTTACAGCGCGATCCTGTCGCTGCACGAGCGCCGCGAGCCGGTCGATTTTCTGACGGTCGTCTCGGAACTGGAACGGCAAGGCAAGTTGAACGACGTGGGCGGCGCGGCGTACATCACCGCGCTCATCAACGCGGTGCCCACCGCGGTGCACGTCGAGCATTACGCGCAGATCGTCGAGCGAATGTCCACACTGCGGCGCTTGATCCGCGCGTCGACCGACATTGCGGGTCTAGCGTACGACGGCTCGGAAGAAATCGACGAGGTGATCGACCGCGCGGAGCAGGCGATCTTCGCGGTCGCCGAGCGGCGGATGAGCCGCGAGATGATTCCGATCCGCGTCGCGGTCGACCGTTTCCACGACCATCTCGATTACGTCCAGAAGCATCAGGGCGAAATCCTCGGCGTGCCGACCGGCTTTATCGATCTGGACCGATTGCTCGGCGGCTTTCAGCCCTCCGATCTCATCATCATCGCCGGGCGACCCGGTTCCGGCAAGACGTCGTTCGCGTTGTCATTGATGCAGCACGCGTCCGTCGCGCGCAAGAAACGCGTCGCGCTGTTCAGTCTCGAAATGTCGGCGGAACAGTTGGTGCAGCGGCTCGTCTCCGGCATGGCGGTGATCGACTCGCAGAATCTACGCATCGGCAAGATCAGCGACGACGAATGGCCCAAGCTGGCGAAAGCCACCGGTATTTTGTCGGAGGCGCAAATTTACATCGACGACAGCGCCGCGCTGACGCCGATCGAGATTCGCGCCAAAGCGCGCCGCCTGGAATCCGAGTACGGACTCGATATGGTCATTATCGACTATTTGCAGTTGATGACGGTGCGCGGGCGGATCGAAAATCGCGTTCAGGAAATCTCGATGATCTCGCGGCAGTTGAAAGAGTTGGCGCGCGAGCTGGACGTGCCGGTCGTCGCATTGTCGCAGCTATCACGCGCGGTGGAATCGCGGCAAGACCATCGCCCGCAATTGGCGGATTTACGCGAAAGTGGCTCGATCGAGCAAGATGCAGACGTGGTCGTTTTCATCTATCGCGAGAAAACGTACTATCCGACGCTGGAAAAGTGGCAAGCCGCGCATCCGCACAAGGACTATCCGGAAAATATCGCCGAGATCATCGTGGCGAAGCACCGGCATGGACCGACCAAAGACTTGCAATTGCGTTTCGTCGAAGAGCAAGCCAAGTTCGACAACTTACTCGTCGCGCCGCCGGATGGGGCGCTGTAGGGAGCAAGGAGTAATTGTGGAAGGAATTCAGTATGTCACTAACGACAAAGGCCAGAAAGTCGCCGTGATAATTGACTTGCGAAAGTACGGCGAACTCTGGGAAGAC
>DAIDTM010000537.1 GCA_027457205.1 Anaerolineae bacterium
CGATTATCTGTCCGGCGACGGCGTCTGCGTGATCGAGTGGGCGGAAAAAATTCGCGCCGTGTTGCCGCCGGAGCGACTGTGGATCAAATTTCGGCATGTTGATGCGAACAAGCGCGGCATTTTCATCGAAGCGTGCGGTGCGTCCTATCAAGCATTGCTCGATCAATTTCGAGTGAGCGCGTTTGGATAATGCCATGTTACTTGCGATTGACACCGCGACGCGCGCGGCAAGCCTCGCGCTCTACAACGCGGAGGGCGTGCTGGCAGAGACGACGTGGCGCTCGCGCGAAAATCACACGGTCGAGTTGACGACGCAGATCGTGCGGCTGCTGGAATTGGCGCACGCGCCCAAGAGCGAACTGCGCGCGATTGGCGTCGCGCTGGGACCCGGCTCGTTCACCGGCTTGCGCGTTGGAATGAGCGTTGCCAAAGGACTCGCATTTGGCGCGCAGATTCCGCTGCTGGGCGTGCCGACGCTGGATGGGGTCGCGCACGCGCAGGCGTGGCAGTCGCTTCCCATTTGGGCAATCCTCGGCGCCTGGCGCGGGCGTTATTCCGTCGCGCGATACACGGCACGGCGCGGCGTGGTCAAGCGCGTGAGCGATTACGCGCAGGTCGATGCGGCGGGCTTGGTGGAACGCGTCAGCCGCTACGGCGATGGCGGCGAAGCATCGCGCGCGCTTTTCTGCGGCGAGGTCGACGCGGCACTGGCGCAGTTGCTGACGGAGCGATTGGGGACGCGCGCGCTCGTCGCGTCGCCTGCGCTGAACGTGCGGCGCGCCGGCTTGCTGGCGGAACTCGCTTGGCGGCGTTTCCAGCGCGGCGAATCGGATGACACCGCCGCGCTCGCGCCAATGTACATGCCACACGCGTCTGTAGAAGGAATTAAGGAATGATTGACGAAAGACGAATGTCTTCGGTCGTTCGTCCTCCGTCGTTTTGCTATGATTGATTATTCTCCGTTAAAGTACCGCGTCGAGTCGATGACGACGCAAGACATCGATCAGGTCATGGAGATCGAGCACGAAGCGTTCTCCGCGCCGTGGTCGGCGCGCGCGTACGATTACGAACTGCACTATAACGAGATGGCGCATTACTACGTCGCGCGTCCGCAGAACGGCGACGACGCGTCCGCCGCGGCGTCGATCGTTACGCCATCGTCGTGGTGGCAGCGCCTGCTGCGGCGCGACCGGAACGTGACGCCGCCGTCAATGGCTGCGCTCCCCAGCGTCGTGGGATACGGCGGTTTTTGGCTGATGGTGGACGAGGCGCACATCAGTACGATTGCCGCGCATCGCGATTTACGGCGACGCGGGATCGGCGAATTGCTGCTGGCGGCGATGATCGACCGCGCTGCGGAGATCGGCGCGAACATGGTTACGTTGGAAGCGCGCGTCTCCAATCTGGGCGCGCAGTCGCTCTATCGCAAGTATGGATTTCAAGTGACCGGCAGGCGCAAAAGTTATTACAGCGACAACGGCGAAGACGCGCTCATCATGTCGACGCCGAATATCACGACGGCGGATTTTCAGCGGCAGATGCAGGAGCTAAAAGTCAAATTGTATGCCCGCTTGTCGCGCTGACGCGAGTGTGATACAATCGTCGCTATCCAATTCAATGGCTAGGAGATTCCAATGGTCAGTCAAGAATTGCTTGAGATTCTGCGATGCCCGGCGGACGTGCGGAATGGTCCGAACGCCGGGATGCTTGATCTGGTCAAGGACGCGTGGCTCGTCTGCCGCGATTGCGGTCGCAAGTATCCGATCAAGAATGACATTCCGATTATGCTGATCGAGGAAGGCGACAAGTACAAAAGCACGCCGGTAGAGCAGTTGGGCGCGCCGGCGTGATTGCATTGCGCGCAAGATCTGATCGGCACGCGTTTCCGTAATATCGATTAAAGTATTTGTTCGTCGAGTGATCGTCCGTGGCTCCGCCTCTGAAGGATATCCTATGAACCGTCTTGTGATAATCGCCGTCGTGCTTTTCGTTCTGGTGTGCCTCGCCTGCATCGGCGTTGGCGCGCTATTGCTTTCGATTCAGTCGTCGCCGGTCGCGCAGGTTTCGCCGGTGCCGTCAGCGCCGTTGGTTGCATCGCCCGCAGTCCCGAACTCCACCGCGCCTGCCATCACCTTGCCCACGCCGGTTCAGACGATTGCCGCACCAGCACATACCGAGAATGGCATCACCGTGTCGGTGAATCAGTTTACCAACGACTTTCCAACCCAGTTGCTATTTAACCTGGGCGCGCAGAGCAGCGCCAAAATCACTCAGATCGCGCTGTTCATCTCAATCGATGGGCAATCGTCCAGTAACCGCGAGGTACCGCAATTCACGGCGAACACCCAAGTTCAGGCGACGTATAAATGGAGTCTCGTTCAAGCGTATATGCCGCCGGGCGTGACTGGCAAATTCTGGTGGACGGTGCAAGACAGCGCGGGTGGACATCTGGAGACGCCTAAGCAGTCTTTCCGCGTCGACGATACGGCGCACCAATGGAAAAAGATTGCGAATGACCAGTTGGCGTTGTACTGGTACGACGGCGACAATTCGTTTGGGCAAGCGTTGTTCGATCGTGGCGTGCAGGCGATCAAGTTTTTGCAGCAGGACACGGGCGTGACGATCGATCAACAAGTCCAGATGTATATCTATTGCAGCCATTCCGATCTGCTCAATGCGCTGTCAGTCGGTACGCAAGAATGGACGGGCGGGCAGGATTTTCCCGAGTATGGCGTCGTTCTCATCGGTGTTGCGCCGTCGGACTTGGATTGGGGCTTGGGCGCGACGACGCACGAGTTGACGCACCAAGTTATTCACCAAAAGATTCGCAGTCCACTGGGCGATCTTTCGATGCCGCATTGGATGGACGAGGGCTTGGCAGTCTACTACCAGACGTATCCCGGCACCCTCGATTCGCAGTTCGCGATCCCGTTAAGGCGCGCGATTCAAAACAATACGCTTCTATCGCTGCGCTCGCTCTCTGGCGCCGCAGGCGGTCCGACTCCCTGGCCAGGTGAAGGGCCTCACTTTGCGGGGCGGACGGCCGGCGGGTACAATC